>NZ_JBFUJG010000088.1:0-21713 GCF_056401495.1 Mucilaginibacter sp. P4_E8 | reverse complement strand
GTTAAAGGTGATCACGTTTTTAAAAGACAAACCCTCTTCCTGGTGCAGGCGTACCAGTTCGGCATACACACCGATGGGGGTAACACCGGTAGCCAGTCCCAGCACGGCTTTTTCGCCTTTACTTTGCTTACCGCGGATCAGTTTGGCGATCCTTGCGGCAACGGCAACGGCTGCCACCTGCTGGTTGCTATAAACGCTTACCGGCAGCTTCTCGTACCGGGTCTCTTCCAATAAATTTAATCGGGCCATAATTTTCTAAGAACCTGTGTTTTATATGATATGTTGAATTAAAAAAGTCGCTATACAAAAAACCCCCGCAAAAGCGAGGATTTTTATCAAACCAATTAACAAAACCTTTTCGATCTCACCGACATGAGACTAAAGTAAATTCCGTTGAATAATACGTTATACATTATTGTTACAAACTTAATAAAACTAATTTTCAATTTAAAGTACTTTTTAAATTTTTTTAATAAGTAAAGTAATTTTTATGAAATTGTTAAAACAGTAAGTTCATATCCATAAAAAAAGAGCTCCTGATGGGCAGGAACTCTAATTAACCAAATTATAAAACATAAATATGAGAGAAGAGAGATGCAGGGGATGGAGTCGAACCATCCGCTTGCTGCCAACCAGCACCTGCGCTATAGTTATTAAAATGAACCACCATTTACAAACTATCTGATGCAAATATAATACAATATCTATTAAATCCATGTATTTAGTAGATTAATATTATAATAATTCTTCGCCTGTGTTAAACTACGCCACAGGGAGGCATTCATGCGTTAAAAATTGCCGGTAATCCACCCCGTCTATAAGGTAGCCCGATTCATCGATACAACCAAGCTCTCTATCGATACATAACTTCCCTGTGGCAATTTTATATAAAACCTCATCGTTAAGCATTATAATTAAGGTTAATAACGTATCTGCTGTTCGTAAAAATATTTGCTCAAACAACAAAATTAGTTTTATGATCATATTACTTTGTGGCTTATCAGGTGCCGGGAAAACAACGCTGGCCGGAAATGTTAAAAACAGATTAGGCAAATCTGAAATTCCTATAGAGGTTATCGACGCCGACGAATACCGGCAAAAGCTATTCACAGATCTGAAATATACAAAGGAAAACCGGCTTGAGAATATAAGGCGATTAGGATTTATAGCAAGTAGATTTAGCGCTCAGGGCATTGTTACTATCATTAGCGCTATTAATCCTTATGATGCAGTGCGCCGGGAACTGGTTGCAACTTATGGACAGGTTAAGGTTGTACATGTGGATTGTTCCCTCGATGTTTTAATGGAACGGGACACCAAAGGTTTATACAGAAGGGCAATGCTGCCCGATGATGATCCACAGAAGCTATTTAATTTAACGGGGGTTAATGACCCGTTTGAGACACCCCGAAAGCCTGATCTGCAAATCAATACACAATATTTCAGTGCTGAAGAAAGCACCGGTATGCTTATTTCATTTATAGAGTACAATTATTATATGCTCAGCATAAAATCAATACCTGTTAAAGAACTTTAAATCAATGGGTCAAAAAACTTTAATAATTACGGGAATGCACCGGTCAGGTACATCATTAATAACAGACTGGCTAAACCGGTGCGGGCTGCAAATAGGCGAACGACTTGTAACCGGTGGTATTGGGAATGCTGACGGCCAATTTGAAGATGTTGAGTTTTTAAAGCTGCACGAAGAGATATTAAGTAACAATAATCTCCACACCTCGGGGTTTGTAGACGAAACCAATATGGAGCTTTCGCTATACCAGTTGGAAAAACTAAAAAGTATAATTAAAGTTAAACAGCAGCTTTATGACCAATGGGGCTGGAAAGATCCGCGTACCTGCTTGTTTTTAAATACTTATGCCCAATTAATACCGGGTGCAAAATACCTGGTAATAGCACGGGATTATAATTCGGTAGTGACCTCTTTTTTAAAAAGAGGCTTTGTGGAAGTAGACAAAAAGTATATGGCCCGTGATTACATTTCAAGACTGATATGGAAACATATCAGACGGTCCCGCCGGCAAAGGGAGTTTTATACTGACCATGCCGAAAGACTTTTAAAAATATGGATCACCTATAATGAAGCGATTTTAAAAGCGCTTAAAAAGTTACCACCCGAAAACTACCTGGTTGTTAACTATAATTTACTGCTGAAACAAGACTGTACCATTTTTTCTCTTTTGACTGATAAATGGAAGTTCGCCTTAAATTATTTTGATTTCAGACAAATTTATAAAAGCAGTTTAATGAGTAAGGCCAATGATATTGAAACCTTTGTGAGCTCCCCAATATTATTGGCAAAGGCCAGGCACCTGCAAATGCAGCTTGATCAATACGTAAAGGGTAGCCTTAATCATTAATTTGCAATTACGCGCACAACGGCAAGGCGCTTTGCCCTATAATAATATTTAAATTTAATAAGTGCTTTTTGTGCAGGAGCAAGTTTGCCTGTACGCGCCAAATAGCCGAATAACAAAAGTATAAGCATAAAAATTATTTAACTAAGCCGGCAAATTTTTGATAGAACACAGTAGGGCTGTTGGCATCTTTAGGGGCGTACTTGCCTGCAATAATAGGTATGTATATTACCCTGCGACGGCTGGCTTCGCCAATTACCGATGATTGTGCGACACGATGCCACAAGCGGCCATCATGGATGGTGAGGTCGCCGGCTTCAGGTATAATGGCCAGCTCGTTTTGGTCGGCATCATTATCCAGGAAATATTTCTTTTTAAACAGCATTTGGTAAAGGCTTTGCTTGTGCGTACCGGGTAAGATCCTCAAGCCCCCGTTTTCTGGTTTCAGGGTACTCAGGTGGATGCCCACATTAAGCATCGGATTTAACTTTTGTCCGTGAAAAATATCGCGCAGGCCATCGGTGTGCCAGCCCATTTTGGTAAAGCTGCTGTGCTCGCTGTTTACATAATGGTTAAGCACCATGCCGTCCTTTTCGTCGGTTCCGAACCTGGCGCCGGTACCAATAAGGTCAAGCAATGTATTAAAGCGGGGGTCTTGTATAAACTCCGAAAATACAGGGTGGTGCTGATTTATAAAAGCAAACCTTTGTACAATGGTTTCGCCGTTAAGGTCCTTACCATATTTAATAGGAACGCCGTTAACCTTGGTTACATCATTCTTTATCCACTGGTGCTGCACCTGCTCTGATGCCCTGGTAATTGATTGAACGGTCTCTGGATTAATGAAGTTTTTGAAATGGATAAAACCATGCTCGTTAAAAAAGGTGTGTTGTTCTGTTGTAAGCTTATCGCCTAAAATAAATTTTTTATATACGGTACTCATCTTGAAATTATAGATTGTAAAATAATGCAGTGGAAAACCCGGCTATGTTATAGCAGGCAATTGTATTTGTAGTAGGTGGCGGAAAAAGATCAACAACAACAAACCATTACCTTTTTGGGGAAAGGCATTCGCATGAAACATGCGCTGGTGATATGTAGATTAGTTGTCAATTATTTAATTATATAATGTCTATAGATATACTATACATTACAAATGTAGCAAATGATTTTGAAAAACAAATTTTTTTGAAAATATTTAATTGAGGGGTTGAAATATCTGATATTCAGGTCTGCCTTAAAATTTAACTCCGAAAGCCCGCATTGACTCAATACGGACAGGTGCTGTATCAAAAACGAACGTTTTAACTTGCTGGTTCTGTGTAAGGTGTTGTAAATAAGCTAATTGATAGCTGGCATTAAAATTGGCCAAAACTGTAAAGTTTATAAAAAAGTTGTGGCTTGCAGTTGGGAATGAGGGTTGTTAAGTACTAAAGACTCAACATTTAATTATTAATTATGCTGAAAAACTATTTTAAGATCGCCTGGCGTAATCTCATTCGCAATAAAACATTGTCGTTGATCAACATTTTGGGGCTTTCCCTGGGAATGGCCTTTGCTATGCTGATAGGCATGTGGATCCGTTTTGAAACAAGTTTTGATGCATTTAATAAAAACAACGACCGGATTGCTATGGTGGGTAAGCACATGCTTATAAATAACCAGAAAAGCACGTCGGTTGCCGTGATGCTTCCTATATATGATGAACTTAAAAATAACTATCCGGAAATAAAGCGGGTTACAAGGACCGACTGGGGAAACGCGCACAGCCTGATGATAGGGAACAATAAGTTTAATAAGGTTGGTATGTATGTGGATCCCGACTTTCTGAAAATGTTTACTTTCCCTGTAATAAGGGGAAATATGGAAACAGCATTAAATGACCCTAATTCCATTGTACTGACAGCATCACTGGCAAAAGCCATATTCGGCACACAGGACCCTATCGGCAAGTTTATCAAAATAGATAACCAGTATAATGTACAGGTTACCGCGATTGTAAAGGATGCTCCAAAAAACTCCTCAATGGATTTTCAATTCCTGGCTCCTTTTGAATTTGAGATGCAGAACATAGATAATGTACGAAGTTCAAAAACGCGCTGGAATAATAGTTTAGTTCAAATTATTGTTGAAGTAAAAGAAGGCGTTTCGATAGATGCTCTTTCCAAAAAGATAGGTCCGATGTCTGCTAAAAAGAATACCGGGATGAAAGTTCTGACGCTTTTTCTTTATCCTATGGAAAGGTGGCATTTATACGGGGATTTTAAAAACTGGGTAGAAACGGGCGGACGGATAGAATATATCCGCTTGTTTGGTATTATCGGCATTTTTGTGCTGCTTATTGCCTGTGTTAATTTCATGAACCTAAGCACCGCAAGGTCCGAAAAAAGGGCCAGGGAGGTGGGCATCCGCAAAACAGTTGGCTCGCGCCGCGTGCAGCTTATTGTGCAGTTCTTAACCGAATCTGTGTTCACCGCTTTCCTGGCCTTTTTGCTTTCGCTCATTCTGATCCAGGTATTGCTTCCTTATTTAAAGGATCTTGGGTTCGAAAATATCCGTTTCGATTTCAGCAATGTGGCCTTACTGGCTTCTATGCTGGTTGTTTGCATCGTCACCGGTCTGGTAGCCGGCAGTTACCCTGCCCTTTACCTGTCCTCGTTTTTACCTGTCAAGGTACTAAAAGGAGTTATAAAACAGGGCAAGGATGCGGTAAGTTTCCGCAAAGTGCTGGTGGTTTCACAGTTTGTTATATCCATGGCCCTCATCATCAGCGCAGTGATCGTTTTTCAGCAGATCAATTATGCCAAAAACCGCCCGATTGGGTATGATCCGAATAATCTGATCACCTTGGATGTAAGTCAGGACCTGGTAAAAAATTACAATGCATTAAAGCGCGACCTATTAAGTACCGGTAATATAGAAGCGGTAGCAAAAGCATCGAGCGCGATGACCTGGGTAGCTAACGATTTTGGCCATTTCAGCTGGAAGGGTAAGGACCCGAATGCCGACATATTTATAAAGACAGTAATGACCGACTGGGATTACGAAAAGACAGCCGGACTAAAATTTATAGCTGGCCGGCCTTTTTCAAGAGAATTTAAAACCGATTCAAACGCGGTTATCCTGAACGAGGCCGCGGTAAGCCTGATCGGTTATAAAGATCCGGTGGGCAAAACGATGAAACTCGGCGACCAGGCATTGACCATAGTAGGTGTTATTAAAAATGTACTGATGGAAGATCCTTTTAAGCCGGTACCTCCGGGAATTATCCTCTTCAGTACCGACAATGTAAATTCCATTTTGATCAGGCTGAAAGACAGGTCAGACTTGAAAAGATCCCTTGCTGCTATTGAGCCGGTAGTTGAAAAATATAACCCGGCCTTACCATTTGAATATCATTTTGCCGATGAAGATTTTGGAAAAAAATTCACCACCGAAAACCAGGTTGCCAAATTAGCGGGTATTTTCGCAGGCTTAGCCATTTTTATATCCTGCCTGGGTTTATTTGGCCTGGCCATGTTCATGGCCGAACGCAGATCAAAAGAAATAAGCATCCGCAAAGTGCTGGGCGCGAGTGTAACCAATTTATGGTTACTCTTATCGAAAGAGTTTGTTGGGTTGGTATTAATAGCATGTATTATTGCATCGCCATTGGCATTTTGGTTAATGAACAACTGGCTTAATAATTATGAATACCGCATTGCTATCCATTGGTGGATCTTTGTAATCGCAGGTTCATTGGCTATTATTATTGCTTTGGTAACCGTGAGCACCCAGGCTATTAAAGCAGCCACTGCCAACCCGGTTAAAAGGTTAAAGGCAGAATAAGCCTTACTAATATTCCGGTGTCTTATTTTACTTTATACAGATCGCCGGTTATTTTCTCAATAAGCGCTTTTGGCAGGTGCCTGCCTGCGGCGGTTGAAATTTTATTTAAAAGGCCCGGTACAATTTCGGCCTTTTTGTTAAACATACCTTTTAAACCCAGAGCGGCTACTTCATCGGGTTGCATATTAAATTTTGCGGCCAGATCTGCTAAGGCATCGAGGCCGGCGCGGTGGGTAAAATCGGTATCGGTGGGGCCGGGGCAAAAACAGCTCACCGATATGGGCGAACCTTTAAGCTCATAACGTAATGCCCGGCTAAACGATAATACAAATGCTTTTGTTGCCGAGTAAATTGCCATTGTTGGCACCGCCTGGTATGCCGCTGTGCTGCCTATATTTAAAATATAGGCTTGCGGCTGTTGTTTTAATGTACCTATAAAAGCATGGGTTAATTTTATCAGGGCATTGATATTAAGATTGATCATGTTGAGCTGCTCATCAATGCCTAAACTTTCAAATTTACCCCACAAGCCATACCCCGCATTATTGACCAGGACAGATACGCTATACAAATTATCGGTACACCAGCGGGCAACCCGGTCGGCGGCGTCAGGTTCAGACAGGTCAATAGCAAGCCAGTGTGCCTGTACATGGTAAAGCGCCGTGATTTCCTGTGCCAGGGCTTCCAACTCATCTGCCGAACGTGCCACCAGTAAAACAGGATATCCCTTTTTTGCAAGTAATAAAGCTATGGAACGGCCTATACCTTTGCTGGCGCCGGTAACTAAAGCGTAAGTGTTCATGTAATAAAGTTAAACCTTAACAACTCATACAATTGTAAAAAAAGCAAGTGTACAAATTTCTTTGAATAAATGACTACTGATTTTGTAGACTATTTGTATGTTTGTATTTATTATGATTTCAGTTGCTGCTCATATTACAAATACCATATACAACGTTAAGTGTTGTAGCCATTGGTTATTGTAAAGGGTGTCAACATAATTCCGATTAATAATTTGTTGAGCCTTTCAGTTTTTGAGAGGCTTTTTGCTTAAATAACCATTTTTTGCCCAACCAAACCTATAATAGTAAATGAAAGCTCAGCCACGATGGATATGGTATAGTATACTTATACTGCTATCGCTAAAATTACCACTTTATGCCCAGGACACCCTGGTGGTTAAGTACGCCTATATACAAACAGATTCGGCTGGGTTACATCGTATACCATCAGCGAATGTTATAGCTGCTAATGCCGGCAAAAAAGTAATTGCTAATACTGTTACCACATCAAATGTTGCTGTTTTTAATGAAGATAGCTACGTACAGCAATTAGCCAGCCTTGATAAATACGATAAAAAGCACGACCCCCGGCCTGTTGTAAACTTGTTAAAGGAAAATAAATTTGATGCCGTAGCTAAAGATAAAAAGCACAGCCACAAATTTTATTATCACCTGGCCAACATATTTACCAGGCTTAAAATGTATCAGCTGGCCATGAAGTGTTATTTTAAAACATTGCCGGTTTACGAAACAAGCAACGCCCATTTATCTGATACTGTAACGCTTAATGCATCTGGTCAGCAAAATAGCGACCCATCTTTTGCATTGATCAATTCACAGACTGATACTTCAGTTGCTGGATTATTGGCTATCAACAGCAGGGACGAACAGTTGTTAACCGCCGATACCGGCAATTATACCTATACCGGCAAGGAAATACAATCGAAACCTGAAGAGGTGTGTAATATTACCGACCCTTTTGACGATGGCAAAGAGGCATCGGCTTACGCGCTCATGATCCACATACAACAACCATTAGCGGGCAAGCGCAAAATTTTCACAAAGCTAAGCAGGGTAGGGCATACCTTTATAACACTCATTAAGTACAATACCGACTCTACCTCTGTGTCAAGATCCTTTGGGTTTTACCCCAGGAAAGATCATTTCTTGTCGGCAACGCCATTGTTTCCTACAACAAAATCTGTTTTTAAAGATGATGAGCGGCATAACTGGGACGAAACCGTTGGTAAGTTCATATCTGGGCGAAAGTTTAAAAAAATATTAGAGGTGATCAAGGAGTATGACCAGAAAAGATATAACCTGAACAAAAACAACTGTACCGATTTTGGATTGAACCTGGCCGGTACGGCAGGTATAAAAATTATGGATACTAAAGGCAGCTGGCCTTTTGGCCGGGGCAATAACCCGGCAAACGCGGGCCAAAGCGTACTGGAGGGCAAGGTATTAAATATGGATAGTAACCACGTCTTGTTTATTTGCAACGATTTAGATCTGAAACCCTGAGTATGGATTTAGCTTCACCTAAACGGCGAAGCCCTCATGTAATAATCCTTTCTAAAGGAGATGACTTTACCTTGCGTGTTGTTCTTGCCTCCCTCTCCTTTGGCTATTGTGTAGACATAACTCTAAAACAGCCAACAGGATAATATGCTCCGTTAGGAGCTACCTGTTTGTAGCACTTGGATATTTAAAATACCCTTTGCCTCGTAGAGGCTACCCTGATCACATACAGGCTATTTACCTGCTAATTTAGGGGTTGCACCTACGGAGCAATTTCGCTTTTTAATTTTTTCTACAAACAGGTAGCTCCTAACGGAGCATATCAACTTGCGTACACACAGTAGCTTCTTTGGTGAGACATGGAGACATGGTTGTTAAGAAAATCAAAAATGTGCAAATCCTGCATCTGTACATCCACGCATAATTTTTTATCTTTACCCATCCAAAAGTTTTTTAGCATATAATGAGTGAAGATCTGAATCAAAACGATATACCCGCCAATAACGAAGAAAAATTACATAATGTTACCTCACTCGACGGGTTATACGAAAACTGGTTTCTTGATTATGCCTCTTACGTAATTCTTGACCGTGCTGTTCCGCATATAAATGATGGGCTAAAACCCGTACAACGCCGTATACTGCACTCGCTTAAAGAAATGGACGACGGGCGTTTTAATAAAGCGGCCAACGTAATAGGTAATACCATGAAATATCACCCGCATGGTGATGCTTCTATTGGTGATGCCATGGTACAAATAGGGCAGAAGAACCTGCTGATAGATTGCCAGGGAAACTGGGGCGACCCGGTAACCGGCGACTCGGCCGCGGCACCGCGTTATATTGAAGCGCGCTTGTCGAAATTTGCGCTTGATGTTGTTTTTAATGCCGATACCACGGTTTGGCAGGCCAGTTATGATGGTCGTAATAAGGAACCTATTACCCTGCCGGTAAAATTCCCTTTGCTGCTGGCACAGGGTGCCGAAGGTATAGCGGTGGGTTTGGCCACCAAAATATTACCGCATAACTTTATTGAACTGATAGATGCTTCCATAGCCGCATTAAAAGGCGAGCGCCCTAATTTACTGCCCGATTTTCCTACCGGTGGTATGGCCGATGCTTCGCTATATAACGAAGGACAGCGTGGTGGAAAGGTAAGGGTACGCGCCAAAATTGTGGAGCGCGATAAAAAAACACTGGCCATTACCGAAATTCCTTTTACTACCACTACGGGTAGTTTGATTGATAGTGTGATATCGGCCAATGATAAGGGTAAGATCAAGATCAAAAAGATCGAAGATAATACTGCCCAGAATGTGGAGATCATTATTCACCTGGCGCCCGGTATATCTCCCGATGTAACTATCGATGCGTTGTATGCCTTTACCGATTGCGAGGTATCCATATCGCCCAACACTTGCGTTATCCAGTCGGATAAGCCGCGGTTCATGAGCGTGAATGACATGCTCACTGAAAGTACTTTTTTTACTAAAGACCTGCTTAAACAGGAACTGGAGATCAGGCTGAAGGAACTGATGGAAAAGATCTTTTTCAGTTCGTTGTTAAAAATATTTATACAGGAGGGGATGTACAAACACCCCGACTATGAAAGCTCCGGTAATTTTGAAACTGTACTGGAGGTATTGAACCGTTTGTTCGAGCCATTCTTCCCGCAGTTTTACAGGGAGATTTTGCCAGAGGATTATAAGAAACTGATTGACAAGCCTATGAGCAGCATCACCCGCTTTGATGTTAAAAAAGCGGATGAGCAGATGAAGGCGCTGGAAAACGAAATAAAACAGGTAAAACATCACCTGAAACACCTTACCGACTATACCATTGCCTGGTTTGATAAACTAAAGGAAAAGTATGGCAAAGATCGCGGCCGTAAAACCGAACTGCGCACCTTTGACAGGGTTGAGGCTGCCCAGGTTGCCCTGGCCAACGTAAAACTATATGTTAACCGCGAGGATGGTTTTGTGGGATCAGGCTTAAAGAAGGATGAGTTTGTAGGCGATTGCTCTGATATCGACGAGATCATTGTTTTCCGTGCCGATGGCCGTTGCATCATCACCAAAGTGCAGGATAAGGTTTTTGTGGGTAAAGAGATCATTCATGTGGCCGTGTTTAAAAAGAACGACGAGCGCACGGTGTATAACATGATCTATAAAGATGGCGCGAGCGGCGTCAGCTATATCAAACGGTTCTCGGTAGTAGGTGTAACCCGCGATAAGGAATATGACCTGACCAAAGGCAGCAAAGGTACGCGGACACTGTACTTTACAGCCAATCCTAATGGTGAGGCCGAGGTGGTTAATGTACAGCTTAAACCGCATGCTAAACTTAAAAAGCTGCAGTTTGATGAGGATTTTGCAACTTTAGCTATAAAAGGCCGCGGCTCTATGGGTAACATTATTACCAAATACCCGATTAAAAAAATATTGCTGAAAAGCAAAGGTATATCAACACTGGCCGGCCGTAAGATCTGGTATGACGATATTTTGAAACGTTTGAATGCCGATAGCCGGGGCAAATACCTGGGCGAGTTTGATGGCGACGACCGGATATTGAACGTACTGAGCAATGGCGTTTATGAGCTCACCAATTTTGATCTGAACAATCATTTTGATGATAAAATGATCCTGATCGAGAAGTACAACCCTAAAAAGGTTTATTCGGTTATCCACCTGGATGGTAAATCGAAAAACTATATGGTGAAGCGCTTCATGTTCGAGAATGTTGCCTTGGGTAAACAGGTAAGCATTATTAGTGAGGAGCCGGGTTCAAAACTGATACTAATGGCCAAAGAAGCGCCGCTGGTTAGGGTGGTGCAATTGAAAGGTAAGGAGCAAACTCCCGAAACCATTGAAGTGAACCTGGCCGAACTGATTGATGTAAAAGGCATGAAGGCGATGGGTAACCGCCTGTCCCAGTTCCCGGTAAAAACGGTAGAGCTGCTTGCAGAAAGCGAAAGCGAAGAGCCAACAGACACAACGCCCGAAGCTGAACCCGACGATGAAACCGGCACAGACGGACCTGAAGATCAACTGCCCGGAGAAGAGCCTGAATCACCCGAACCACCAAAACCAAAGCCAGCGGCTCAACCAAAGGCCCAACCTGTGAATGTTCAGGATGAACCGGAGGAATCAAAGCCTGAACCCGTACAATCATCTGCTGCGGAGCCGGTAAGATCAGAAGATGAACCGGTGAAGCCCGAAGATCAACCAAAAGAACATAAAAAGGTTGATTTTGAGATCACCAATCCCGATGATATCGAGATTGATGATAAAGGTCAGTTAGGGTTATTTTAAGAAAATTAAACCCGGCCAAGGTAAATTTCTGTTTGATAATGGAAATTTACCTTGCCATTTTTATTATACTTTTCAAAAAGTTGCTGCAATAACTTTAAAAAAGCCTTACCCTCGGCGGTATCTTTTGCCGGCACGTAGGAGGATGAAAAGGCGCGGCCTATTAAACCATCCTCATCAAATACCTGCAGGTTGGGAAATGTGATCTCCTTGTAAATACCATCCCTGAAAAATAGTTTAAAATCAATGTCACTGATGTTCTGATGATTTACTTTATTGTAGTCAATACTATCCAGTTTTAAAAGCGCATCGTATTCATTTGCAAAATCATCGGCGTTGGTAAGCCTGTTATTCCATATCAGGGCAACATAGCCATCTTTAACCAATATCCTGTTAAATTCTGCACGGGTATCATCGTTATTAAACCAATGGAAGGCTTGCGCGCAAACTACCAGGTCAATACTGTTGTTATTCAGTGTGGTTGCTGCTGCCGTGCCCGACACCGGCTTGAAATTTTCATGATGCCCAAGATGCTGTACGGCAGCCTGCTGCATATCGTTATTGGGCTCAACAGCATAAACCTGGTAACCTTGTTTCAATAACATAGCAGTGAAAATACCTGTGCCTGAGCCAATATCGGCTACAATGGCATTGGCGGATAAGTTGCATTCCTGCTGCAGGGTGCTTATAACTTCGGCCGGATAACCGGGGCGGTATTTAACATAATCGTTTACCCGGTTTGAGAATCGTTTGGTAGGATCTGATGACATAAAACTAAACTAACGAAAAAAGGCACTTAATAAGTGCCTTTATAATTAACTGTAAAGTATAATTTACTTATAATATCAGGATTAATACTAAAATAATAATGATGATAGCACCTACTGAAAGGTAAACACCGCCGCCACCTAATGCGTTTGCTTCGTGTTTTAAGCCTTTAAGTTCGGTACGCAGTTCTTTACGGTCTTGTTTGGTAAGCTCTGATTTATCCATCGCTTTAATTTCCTTCACCCTTGCCTTTATTTCCTCAACACGGGCTTGTTTCTGCTCGGTGGTCATGGTGGCTATTTGCTCCTTGCTCAGTATAGTTAAAGCACCATCTGAAACGGTAGATGCATAGCTGTTAAATGCCGATACTGAAAGTAACATGGTAAGAGCGATTAAATAGATTTTCTTTTTCATAGTGATTAATTTAATAAGTGTAGTATTTAATAATGATAAGTTAAAAAGCGATTAAAATGTTTTGCTATTTTATAGTTATTTACAAAAACTATGCCTAAAGACTTATAAAATAAGGTGCTTCAAAAACATGGCCGGAATGTAGTGCCTGTATGGCCTCTTTTTTATTGATGTTTACCTGATGCCCCTCTGTATCGGCACAGCCAAGCCAGGGCTCAATACACACAAAATCGGCGCCGGGTTTGGCCCATAAACCAAGGTAATTAAAGTGCGGAAACTCAATCGATAGTGATTGATCATGCCTGTTGCTTTTAATGCTTACCATTCTTGATGTGAGTTGTTTAAACACAAGCGCATCGGCATCAAACAGGTGGCGGGTTAAATATAATTTATTACCGGGCGTAGCTACAGGCCGTGTTTCGCCAGTAAAAAAGCCCCCGGCCGATAGCATTTGAGCCTCTAAATGTTCCTCGGTTTCAAATTCCAGGTAATAGTCCTCATATTTTTCGCCCTTATTAAAAGGTACATTAAAAGCCGGATGGCCGCCAACAGAAAAATATATGGTTTTTTTATCAAGGTTGATCACCTTATGCGTTACCCGCAGGGAGTGATCTATCAGGGTGTACAAAACCTGGTAGTCAAATTTATAGGGGTAAACCTGCAGCGTTTTTTCGCAGTAAGGTAGCGAGAAACTGGCCGAAACTTCATCAGCCTCCAGCAAAATAAATTCCGATTGCCTCGCAAAGCCATGCCTTCCCATAGTATAAGCATGTCCGTCAACCAAAAGCTGGTTATCAATTAATCCGCCCACTACGGGGAAAAGGTTGGGAGCGTGCCAGGGCCAAACGTTTGGATCGGCCTGCCATAGATGCTCAACGCTGGTTTTTTTGTTGTAATATGAACTGATCTGTGCGCCCTGAAGATCTATCGCTACTTTTAAATATTCGTTTTCTAATACGGTCATAGGTTAACAGTAATTATACATCCAAGTTACAGGAATTTTTGTAAAATAAATATGAATATCATTTTCATAATTGTTATAAATAAGAACAATGAGGCACTACGCCCACAATGGCATATTTACTCCAAATACGTTTAACAAAGCAAAATACATCCTGTTTCTTTTTCTTGAAAAGTTAGCAGATGTGAAAATGAGCATTTAGATTCACAAGCTCAAACAGACAATCGCCCTGCCGCACCCTATAAGGATTCGGACGAATAAAAAGAAAGCTTGGGTAAGTGCGATTCCTTCCCTTGGGAAGAGTAATAGCCCATGATAAAACAGGATTAAATTTTAAAGTGTTGGGCCTGAGCGATTCCCTCCCGTCGGGAGGGTGTAGGGAAGGGTTTATGCAACCTACATCACGTAGAAACCCCTCCCTGCCATTGCGCGCAAACCTACTGCACCCCTCCCGAGGGAGGGAATATATACTGGGATTAAAAATTTTACCTACTCTTTATTATAATTGATGCACTTGATAAACCATTGGAAGTAGCCGTAAAAGTTATGCTGCCTGCTTTTTCTTTTGCCTGTACAATAGCCAGCGCCAACCCGTGGAATGCTTTACGATAATTTACCTTAAATGAATCATGACTAACCGGGTCACCATTATCAACACTGGCTATAAATGCTTCGCCATTAATTTTAAAGTTAGCCAGGTTTTCAGCATCGGGAACCACATTGCCATCTTTGTCCAATATTTTTACAGTGATGAACGACAGGTCTTTTCCATCAGCCTTGATCAGCTTGCGGTCGGCCAGTAGTTCAATTTTGGCAGGAGCACCCGCGGTATGGATCTCCTTGGTTAAAACAACTTGGCCATCCTTGCGCGATACCGCTTTTAACGTGCCGGGCTCATATTTTACGCGCCACATGATATGCAGGTCATCACCGGTTTTCTTTTTAACTCCTAATGATTTGCCGTTCAGGAAAAGTTCCACTTCATCGGCATTATTATAATAGGCCCAAACATCAACCGTTTTGCCGGCTTCCCAGGTCCAATGCGGCAAAATATGGAGCACTGGTTTATTGGTCCACTCGCTTTGGTACATGTAGTATACATCTTTAGGGAAGCCCGCCAGATCAACAATACCAAAGTACGAACTGCGTGATGGCCAGCTGTACGGTGTAGGTTCGCCAAGGTAATCAAAGCCTGTCCAGATGAACATGCCCGACAGGAAATCATACTTTTTCATCACCTTCCAGGTAGCCTCATGGGTTGAGCCCCATGGTGGTCGCACATTATCATAAGCCGATACGTTATTATCGGGTCTGGTAAACGGCTTATCCCAGCTCTCGGGCCATATTCTGATACTATCTGATGGCATATCGTAATATCCGCGTGTTTCAAGACCCGATGTGGTTTCTGAGGCAATGAATTTTTTACCGGGATACCTGTCATGAAATGCAGCATATTCGCCTTCATGGTAGTTATAACCTACCAGGTCAATAGCACCAGAACTGATGATCTTATTGTTTTTACCCGGATCGTTATTAGCGGTGGTTATTGGCCGGGTGGTATCCAGGCTACGTACTATACCTGCCAGTTCAGGGGAAAGCCTTAACGCGCTGGTATCGGCTTGCTGCGGTATCTCGTTACCAATGCTCCAGATCATAATGCTTGGGTGGTTGCGGTCGCGCAGTATTTGATCTTCCAGGTCGCGTTTATGCCATTCTTTAAAAAACAGGTGATAATCATATTTAGCTTTTTTCCATTCCCAGCAGTCAAAGGCTTCGTCCATCACAATGAAACCCATTTTATCGCAAAGGTCAAGCAGTTCAGGAGCAGGAGGGTTGTGAGAAGTGCGGATGCCATTACAGCCCATAGCTTTTAAAATTTGTAGCTGGCGTTCCAAAGCACGTGTATTAATGGCGGCACCCAATGAGCCCAGGTCATGATGATCGCATACACCTAAAATTTTCATAGGTTTACCATTTAAGGAGAAACCTTTATCGGCATCAAAATTAAAATAGCGGACACCTAATGGGGTGGTGTATTCATCAACAACCGTTTTACCAGCAATTACCTGGGTAACTACCTTATATAAATATGGATTTTCTACAGACCATAGCTGAGGTGTTTTAACAGTAAGGTTTATGCCTGTTTCGAAAATAGTATCTGTTAAATTGGCTTTTGATGGGATAGCCCCACCAGTAGAAACAACTTTTCCTGCTGCATCATATATCAGTGTTTTTATATTAAATGCCCCTTTGGTGCCTGAATTATTGCGCACGCGGATTTTCAGATTTACGGTTGCAGCCGCATCGTTAACCTCGGGTGTGGTTACGTAAGTACCCCAATGATCAATGGCTACTTTATTGGTAGTAACCAGCCATACATTTCTATAAATTCCCGAGCCCGAATACCAGCGTGAATTTGGCTGAACAGAGTTATCAACCTTAACCGCTATCACATTTTTACCCCCGAAATTTAAGTAAGGGGTAAGCTCGTACCTGAAGGATATATAACCGTTTGGCCTGAAACCTAAATGATGCCCGTTAACCCAAACATCGCTTTTTTGATAAACGCCGTCAAAATCAATATAAACCAATTTGCCTTTTGATGATGCCGGAACGGTAAATGTTTTACGGTACCAGCCCATGCCTCCCGGCAATGCACCGCCTTCGGGAGTGGCAGGGTTATCTTTACTAAACTTTCCTTCAATGCTCCAGTCATGCGGCAGGTTTAGGGCGCGCCATCCTGCATCATTCAATCCCGGTTTTTGACCGTTATCAACCGCGCCCAAATTAAAACGCCATCCTTTATCAAAGTCAAGTACCTGGCGCGTTTGCTGGGCAAAACTTTTTAAACCAAACAATACGGCAATAAACAGCAGACCTGATAGTTTACCGGCCTTTGATAAAGGGAATTTAATGAAGGGCATAATAGGCTATTTAGGATTAATTGTATTTTGGACACTAAATTATAAATAATTATGAAATAGTGAAGAGAATACACTTAAAACAACCCAATTAATAAACCATGTCATTTAATAAATATGTCATTGCCGCGCTGCGCTCGCAATGACACATATGTTAACGACAACATATAATTCCCGAATAACTAAAACTCAAAAGCAGCGTCACTCTCCGGGTTGCCCAATTTGGTGCTTTTGCGCTGGCCGCCTACGGTTACATGCAGCATATTGATCTGTTCGGGGTGTTCGGTGTATAGCAGATCGTCATGGACTTCAAATTTCTTTACTTTACTCATGCCTTTTACCTCAAAATAGGTCCAGGCGGCATCCTCCTGTATTTCATAGCCTACATAGCTGAGCGTAACGGGCTTGCCATCGGCTTTAATAATCAAATGTTTTTTAATATAGTCATTCAGCAATTGGTTCACTTTATTTTTATCAGCGGGCTTAACAATATCAATTTGAGTATGGTATTGTTTTTCGATGGTACGCTCCAGATCGTCATAAAATATACGGCAGCTCACCTCAACCGTTTGTGTGCGGGCATTGTGATTAATTTCGGTAACGCTCACAAAAAACGGGTGGAAAAAGCTTAGCCAGCTTATAATTATTAATTGCAACATAATTGCGTTAAATGATTTTATTTTTAACAAAAAACGTTAATTTTATTGGCAAATGCGAATTTTAGCACATGACTGACTTTTCTTTATACTTCCAGTTAGGGTGGCAACACATCTGTGACTGGGCCGGGTATGACCATATATTATTTGTAACCGTACTATGCGGAACCTACCTGCTGGCCGACTGGCGTAAGGTATTGGTACTGGTTACGGCATTCACCATTGGGCACTCTATTACGCTGGCTTTGAGTGTGTTAAATATCATTCACATCAATACTTCGCTTATTGAATTTTTGATACCTGTCACCATAGTTTTTACCAGTTTAGTTAATGTGCTTCATAAAAAACGCACTGCAACCACCATGCGCCTTAACTATACACTGGCGCTTTTTTTTGGGTTGATACATGGCATGGGTTTCTCCAATTACCTTAAAAGTTTACTGGGCAGCAGCAGTAATATTACCGCTCAACTGTTCGCTTTTAACCTCGGATTGGAGTTTGGGCAGGTTTTAATTGTAATATCTGCGTTACTTATCTCTTATTTGCTTATCAAATTCGCCAAAACACCACAGCGCGACTGGACAATGTTCCTCTCTTCGGCTATATTTGGAATTGCTTTTATCATGTGCATTGAGCGCTTTTTATTAATAAAATTCAGATGAATAAATTTTACACCGCATTACTTTCCTGTACACTATTAACAACTGCCGCCTGGGCGCAGTATGATAACAACCCGGGCTCAAACCACGGTAACAAGTTTGAACAGTTGGGTACCATGGTGTCAACTCCAAATGAGTACCGTTCAGCATCGGGCGCACCAGGGCCAAAATACTGGCAGCAAAAGGCCGATTATGAAATTAGCGCCACCCTTAATGATGACAAACAACGTTTGGATGGCTCCGAAACTATAAACTATACCAACAACTCGCCCGATCCGCTTACCTACCTGTGGCTGCAGCTTGACGAAAATCAGCATAAAAAAGATGCCGAGAGCGCCAAGTTTGACGAGAGCAAAATGCAAAGTAAAATGACCATTCGCCAGCTGCAGGGCATCATGGGGCATGATCTGGATCTGGGCAACCATATTGTAAGCGTTAAGGATGCCAACGGCAAGGCGTTAACTTATACCATTAACGAAACCATGATGCGTATTGAGCTGCCTGTAACTTTACAACCGGGACAAAAATTCCGCTTTAAAATTAACTGGTGGTATAACATATCTGACCGTTTAACCATAGGTGGCCGCGGTGGTTATGAATATTTTCCTGAGGATGGCAATTACCTGTACACCATGGCGCAATGGTATCCGCGGATGGCTGTTTACAGCGATTTCCAGGGATGGCAAAATAAGCAGTTTACCGGCAGAGGTGAATTTGCTTTAACCTTTGGCGATTTTAAGGTAAGCATGAACGTGCCTGCCGATCATGTGGTAGGCGCCACCGGTCAATGTGCTAACTACGCGCAAACCCTTACCGCTGCCCAGCTTAAACGCTGGAATTCGGCACAATCATCAACTCAGCCTGTAGAGGTTGTAACGCTCGACGAGGTAAAGCAAACCATGAAAAACCATGCTACAGCGCGCAAAACCTGGGTTTTCCATGCAGAGAATGTACGCGATTTTGCCTGGGTATCATCACGCCGTATTGTTTGGGATGCCATGAGCACCCAGATTGAAGGCGGTAAAAAAGTGATGGCCATGTCGTACTATGGTCCGGAGGCTTACCCGCTTTACCGTAAGTATTCAACCAAAGTAGTGGCCCATACGCTAAAAACCTATTCAAAACATACTTTCCCTTATCCATATCCGGTAGCCATTTCTGTAGAGGCTTCAAACGGTATGGAGTATCCAATGATCTGCTTTAACTATGGTCGTGCCGAGAAAGACGGAACTTACAGTGAAGCCACCAAGAACGGAATGATCGGTGTAATTATTCACGAGGTTGGGCATAACTTTTTCCCGATGATCGTAAACTCTGACGAGCGTCAGTGGACCTGGATGGATGAAGGTTTAAATACTTTTTGCCAATACATGGCCGAGCAGGAGTGGGATAGCAAATATCCATCGCAACGCGGCCCGGCTTATAAAATAGTTGATTACATGAAGCTGCCAAAAGACCAGTTGGAGCCTATCATGACCAATTCAGAAAACATTGTGATGTTTGGGCCAAACGCTTATGCAAAACCGGCGACAGCGTTAAACGTATTACGCGAAACCGTAATGGGACGCGAACTGTTTGATTACGCGTTTAAAACCTATGCGCACCGCTGGGCCTTTAAACACCCTACGCCTGCCGATTTTTTCCGTACCATGGAGGATGCTTCGGCTGTTGACCTCGACTGGTTTTGGCGCGGATGGTTCTACGGAACAGATCCTGTTGACGTATCTGTAGACAGTGTAAAATACTATCGCCTTAATACCAAAAACCCGGTTGCTGAAAGCGCTACTGACCGTGCACAGTTTGACCATAACCTGGAGAACATCAGCACCACCCGTAATAAAGAGGCGGGCACTCGTTTTGCTGTTGAGGCTGATACCGCCCTGCAGGATTTTTACAGCAAATGGGATCGCTTTGCAGCCACGCCGATTAGTACACAAAGCTACCAGGCTATGTACAACGCCGCTACCCCCGACGAAAAGAAACTGTACGACAGCAAGAACTATTTTTATGAGATCACTTTCAGTAATAAAGGCGGCCTGGTTACCCCTTTAATTATTGAATGGACCTATACCGATGGTACCAAAGAGGTTGAAAAGATATCAGCCTATATATGGCGCAAAAATGAATATAAGATAAGCAAGGTTTTTGCCAAAACCAAAGAGGTGAAAGGCATTAAGCTTGACCCATACCGCGAAACCGCCGATATTGACGAGACCAATAACAGCTGGCCCCGTGAGTATCAGCCATCAAGGTTTGAGCTGTTTAAGCAGCAAACCCTGCCACGTGGTGCCACCGCCGGGCCAAACCCCATGCAGGAAGCTAAGAAGAGCCAATAACAAAAAAGCCCCGAATTTATTCGGGGCTTTTTTGTTGAATAGGTTTTATTATGTTATACAACTGGTACCGCTGTGAATATGCTGGAGTAATACTTGCGATATGCAACACCTAAAAATACATGCAGTAAAATTATTACAAGAGCTAAAGGGACACCGGCAGGCGCCAAAAGGGAATGGAACAGGAAAATGTTCACCGAAACAGGGAACAGGATCAATAAAAAGAACGCGGTATAACGGTTAAACAATATGGCCAGTCCGCTTATTAATTCTATAACTTTCATATACTGGAAAAAATAGCCAGAGCCATAAAGACCACCACTAAAAGCTTTTGCTTTATCAGACATTACCGGTTGGGGCATCGGTATAAAATGAAAAAAGAAATTAAGGCTGAATACGATAAAAATAAGGCCCAGCAAAATGCGGGCAATTAATACTGCAATTTTCATGAATTTAGGGTTTAGTGGAAGTTTATAATACTATATAATACTAAATTAATGATTTAATTAATACGTACAAACCACTTCCTGTACAAAAACCATTTATTTCATAACCAGTGACATAACTTCTTAGCGAAAATTTGATTACTAATTTATAACCTTAAGTTATTTAAGTTAACCATGTTTTAACATGGGCATAATTTTTGAACTCACATTATAAAAATTATCGCTATGGGATTTGAAAAACTACTTAAAGTAAATAAAGCCCTTTTTGAAAAGGTGCTTAAATCCCTGATACAGGAAAACGGGTATCATGTTCATTATTCCTATACTAATGATGATTATTATTTATCAGGAGATGAGCAGGTTCTCAATCAGTTGCAAATGGTCAGTAAAGTATTGTTAACGTCCTGAATTAAATACACTAAAAATGGCAGAAAAAGCGTTCATAATTAATATTCCGTCGGGAGCTTATAATGATCTGTTTATAAATCTGTTGGAGAAAACGGGTGATGTGTCGCTGGTAACCATACCCTATGCTAAAAATGAATATGTTTTTACAGCGAGCAGCTTAAAAGAGTTTATTGAAGGATTGGATACTAACGTTTATAAACTATTTACATCCGACAATTTTGATGTTTCTGAGCAAATGGAGTATCTGAATGAGTTATTGGAATACTTACAGGTAGAATTTGTAAAAAATTATTAGTTGTAAATAATTTCCGATACGGGTAAGGGGGGCATACTG
>NZ_JBFUJG010000087.1:0-22161 GCF_056401495.1 Mucilaginibacter sp. P4_E8 | reverse complement strand
TTCAGTATTTAAATAGAAAATCAGGGTGCCTGGCTATCCTGTTTAGGAGAATCAATTTTGTAGGATAATAAACCCCTGCAGATCAGGGATATTCCTGCACAAAGCCTTAATCGTTTACCGGTTAAGGCTTTTTTGTTGACGAATAATGTGCAATTACTTATACGCATACTTACATATTTTTATTTTTTTTGTTCATTTTTTCGATAAAATTGCAGTTTTCCGTAAACTTTAATATGCGAACTTCGTTTAAGGCAATAGTTTAAATATCCTTATCATTTAGTTCTACAAAAAGCTTTGCTCAACAAACAAGGATATGGAAAGTATTTTCTGATCATTAAAAATAATTGAGCATACAGAGTCTTAACAAAGTGATGCATAAACAGGTACTATTATTTTTATTTTTACTACTTTCATTTACAGGATATAGCCAGGTTTGTACGCTAAAAGTAAGTGTATCATCATCAGGTCCGTCTATATGCTCGGGCACCAGTGTGGTCTTAACTGCAAATATATCCGGGGGTACGGGGCCCTATACCTACATTTGGAATACTGGTGAAAACACGCCATCAATAAGCGTGAACAAAGCGGGCACTTACACAGTGCATGTAAGCGATAAAACAGTAGGCTGCCAGCCGGTTGTGCAAAATATAAAAATAACATCGATTGCTACACCCAATGCTCCTTCAGTATCTAACCAAACGGTTTGCCCCAATACCCCTGCAACACTCGTTGCATCCGCACCTGGGGGCAACTATCAATGGTATGATGCACCGGATGGTGGTAATTTTTTGGCAAGCGGTAATACTTATACAACCCCTCCAATTACAGGGACTACTACGTTTTATGTACAAACAACCGTATCGGGCTGTACCAGCCTGCGATCTGATGTTACTGTTTTTGTTACCGGGAGGCCCAGTACAACAGGAGCTACTTTATGTGCCGGAGGCGTAGCTACCTTGTCGGCCGGTGGAGGTGATAGTTATACATGGTATGATGATGCATCAGGAAGCAACCAGGTTGCTACAGGGCCCATATTTACAACCCCGGTGCTGTTCAGCTCTAAAACCTATTATGTGGTTGCTATTATAAATGGATGTACCAGTGCTGCCACACCGGTAACAGCAAGAGTAACCGCCCCGCCCCAGGCACCTACTGCCAATAGCCCCACTGTTTGTACAGGATCTGTAGTAACTTTACATGCTGATGCCGCGGATGGTGTATTTGATTGGTTTGATGTTCCAACGGGCGGTACCTCATTAATCTCGAGCCCCGATTATACAACGCCTGTGCTTACTGCCACAACAACTTATTATGTACAAACAACAATAAACGATTGCCAAAGTACTCGTACCCCGGTAACCATTACAGTAACTGCCCCGCCGCAGCCTCCCCCAACTCAAACAGTTGGTGTCTGCAATGGAAACAGCGTTGTTTTAACTGCCGACCCGACGCCCACCGGAACTTATGCCTGGTATGATCAGGCAACAGGCGGTAATTTGCTGGCAAGCGGCGTTACTTATCAAACACCCGTTCTTACCAGTTCAACCACCTATTATGTTCAGCATATGAACGCGGGCTGTAGCAGTAACCGTACGGCAATTAATGTAACGGTAAATCCGCTTCCATCACCTCCGCAGGTATCGGAGCCTATAATATGCCCGGGATCTGTAGCCACTTTAACGGCAACATCTGCGGGTGGCGGAACTTTTCAATGGTACACTGCAGCAACCGGAGGTACTTTGTTATCATCCGATGCCACTTATACTACACCAGCTTTAACAGCCAATGCTACTTATTATGTTCAAACTATTGAGTCTGGCTGCGCAAGTGCCAGAACAGTAGTGAATGTAACTGTTTTGGCTCCTGTACCAGCACCAACTGTTCCGGCAACCGACGTATGTTTGGGCAACTCCGCTACACTTACCGCTTCAGGATCGCCAGATGGTTATGAGTGGTATGATGCAGCTACAGGCGGTAATTTGCTGGTTACCGGACCAGTTTATGTTACACCTGAATTAACCACAACCCAAACCTACTATGTACAAAGCACAGCTAACAATTGTACCAGCTCCCGAACACCGGTAACTGTAACGGTAAACCCATTGCCATCGGCTCCTACAGCTAATGGTACCTCTGTTTGCCCGGGTACATCTGCAAATTTAACTGCCAGCGCTCCGGGAGGGACTTTCGAGTGGTATGATGCAGCCACTGATGGTACGCTACTGGGATCCGGCAGTACATTTTCAACTCCGGCATTGGTTACGGCCACAATTTATTATGTTCAAAATATAAATGGGTCATGTGTAAGTCCACGTACAGCGGTAACCGTATCAATTATATCTGTGCCCAATCCCCAGTTCCAGTATGCCTCAGGTACATTTTGCACAGCAGGAGCAAACCCTTCACCTGTAATACATAATCCATCGGGAGGGACTTTTAGTGTAGTTCAGCCAGGACTGGTATTTGTAAGTAATACTACCGGCGAGATCAACATTGGAGCAAGTACACCAGGAAAATACACTGTGGTATTTACATATGGCGGCAATTGCCCGGGTAGCAGCAGCGCCAGCATAACCATTACATCCACACCTGATGCGCGGTTTTCATACAACGGGCCATTCTGTAAAAATGATAATGATCCTTTGCCGGTTTTTGGTACCGGAGCAAGCGCCGGTGTTTTCAGTGCCTCATCTACGGGCCTGGTTTTTAAAAACCCCTCAACCGGCCAGATCGATTTAAGTGCAAGTACAGCCGGGACATATACCATAACCAATAACATTATCGCGGTTGCGGGTTGCCCCTCAAGTAAGGCAACCGGCCAGGTAATCATTTATCAGAATGTTATTATAAGCGCGGGGCCAAATCAAACTGTGCCGGCTGGTACACCAGTTCAATTAGCCGGTAGCGTCAGCGGCGGAACTTCATTTGGAACGTGGTCAGGCGGCAGCGGGAGGTTTTCCAACCCCACAGACCTTAATGCGATTTATACACCAAATAATGGCGAAACTGAGGCTGTACTAACTTTAAAATCTAATAATCCAACAGGCAACTGCGGACCGGCATTTGCCACCGTTAAAATCACATTTAAACCCGCACCACCGCCACCAACCGTGGCAGACACGTTGGTTTGTATGGGCAGTACCGCTACATTAATAGCTACAGCACCGGGCGGCACCTACACATGGTTTGATGTAGCCAGCGGCGGCACAACTCTTTACACCGGTCCTATATTTAAAACACCGCCTGTAACTGCGAATATCACTTATTATGTGCAGGTAACCCAGGGAAGTTTAACCAGCAGCCGTACACCGGTAACGGTAGGCGTTACAGCAACACCGGTACCTCCGTTGGTTACCATGTCACCAGCCTGCTCTGGTGGTACAGCTACACTTACGGCAAGCGGCTCAACAGGCACCTATAGCTGGTATGATGCACCGGTTGGCGGCACTCTTGTATCAAACCAAGCTGTTTATACAACACCTATTTTAACTGCCAACCGCACTTACTACGTACAAACTACTGTTAATGGATGTACAAGCACGCGCAAACAGGTTGATGTAGTGGTAACTCCGGCACCCCGTGTAACAAGTGCTGCAACTGATATTGTTTGTAGTGGTACAGCCCTTAATTACACCATTACTGCTGATGCAGCTGCCCCTGTTTTTTCCTGGAGCCGGGCAGCGGTGCCTGGTATTAGTAACCCGGCTGTAACGGGCCAAACCAGCGGAACCATTACAGAAACTTTAATGAATATGGGCACTACGCCGGTAAATGTGAAATATATGATCACGCCTTTGGCTAATGGTTGCTCCGGCCCGGTTTTTACTTACCAGGTTACAGTTAACCCTTTACCCCTGGTAACCAGCGATGCAACCGCTGCCATCTGCAACGGAACTACGGGTAACTACGAAATTAAATTTAATCCCGGCACAGCAAATGCCACATGGAGCAGGGCGGCAGTGGCTGGCATTAGTAATGCCCCGGTATCGGGGCAGGCTGCACCAATAATAAAGGAAGTTTTGTATAATACCACTACTGCCCCAATTGATGTTACCTATGTGTTTAATTATAAAACGACCAATTGCCTGGGAGAGCCTTTTAATTTAGTGATGACGGTAAAACCCGAAGTAGATATTACCAGTGAGAACACCGGTAATGCCTGTAGCGGAATTCCTCAAAACTATACTATAACGTCAAATATACCATCACCATCGGCTACATTTAACTGGCAACGTGATGCGGTAACCAATATCAGTAACCCGGCGGTAAGCAACCAAACAAAAAGCATTATTGACGAGAGTTTAATAAATACAGGTACTACGCCAGTTAAGGTTGTCTATATCATAATGCCTATAGCTTTCGGCTGTACCGGCTCACCATTTACTTATACGGTTACGGTAAACCCACAACCTGCACAACCTGTAGCACATGCCAATACACCTGTTTGTGTGGGTAATACCATACAGCTTCGTACCCCAACTGTTCCAAAGGCAAGTTATATGTGGACAGGGCCAAATGGTTATACATCAGCATCCCAAAACCCTGATATTACCAATGCTACCGCTGCTAATTCCGGAACGTATAATTTAACCATTATAATAAATGACTGCGCCAGTCCTGCTGGTTCTGTTGACGTTAAGGTAAACGAATTGCCTAAGGCTGATGCTGGTCCCGATCAAAAACAATGTATAAAAACCACGGCAATACCTCTTGCCGGCAGTGTAACCGGCGGTACCACCACAGGTATTTGGACAATTACATCCGGAACAGGAACGTTCTCCCCGTCAAGTGATAAGTTGGATGCGCAATACCTCCCCTCAGCCCAGGATAAAACCGCAGGATCTGTTACACTAACGTTAACCTCCACAAGTAAAGATGACTGTGCCATTTCAACATCTGACATGACCATAACATTTCAGCAATTGCCTGCAACTGATGCCGGTCCCGATCAGGATGTTTGTGCCCAGGATGTCAGTGTTAAATTAGCAGGTAAAGTTTTTACACCAGGCAGTGTTTTGTGGACTACATCCGGTACAGGAACGTTTAGTGCCGCAACACAGCCCGACGCATTGTATATACCAACCGCGGCGGATATACAAAGTGGCTCCGTTACATTAACCCTAACATCGGCAACTACCGATGACTGTTATCTCACGGAAGATAAAATGACTATTAAATTTACGCCACCACCAACTTTAAACGCGGGCGGTACAAGATACGTTCTGCGCGACAGGACAATTACCCTAACCCCAACGGTTAGTGATGAAAATGTGCAATATTTATGGACACCCAGTATTGGCCTAAGCAACACTACCATAAAAAACCCGGTGTTAACCGGCGATGTTGACCGTACCTATACCTTGCAGATAACCGATTCAAGAGGGTGTGTAACTACAGACCAAACCTTTATAAAAGTATCGCCTGAACTTGTAGTTCCAAACACATTTACACCGAATGGCGATGGGGCCAATGATTTTTGGAATATCCGCGGGCTTATTGCTTATGAGAATGCTACAGTAGATATATTTAATCGGTACGGCCAGCAGTTGTTCCACTCTGTAGGTTATTCTAAACCCTGGGAAGGAACTTATAATGGCCAGCCTGTGCCGCCAGGTACCTATTATTATAAGATCAATACGAATATTAACGGCCAGGTTTTATCAGGATATGTGGTAGTTATGAGGTAGCGCATATTAAACTCACACTAATGCGAAATGTTTAGGTACATTGGGCCCGTTTACAGGCTATTCTTTATATTTATTGTCGGGCTGTAAACAAACTCACAAATCTAAATTTATACTCATTACATTTAGTTAATATGGTAAAGAAGCTGACGCTGATAGTTGTAACATTGCTATGTGTCTTTAACGCTAATGCTCAATCTGGTAAAAAAAGCAAATATGTGCCGGTTATATTTGATACTGATATGGGGCCCGATTATGATGATGTTGGAGCCATCGCTATGCTACATTACTTTGCAGATAGAGGGGAGGCTGAAATTTTGGCCACCATGGCCAGTACACGATACCCACGGGTTGCTGCTGTTTTAAATGTTTTAAATACTTACTTTAAAAAACCTGACATCCCAATCGGTATCCCGCGTGATGACGCATCTGATCAGGCCGATTTTCAAAAATGGTCAGATACCCTGGTGGCAAAATATCCGCATAAAATAAGATCAAATGCCGACGCCATGGACGCTGTAAAACTTTACCGTAAAATTTTGGCCAAACAGCCCGATAGGAGTGTTACCATTATCACGGTAGGTTTTTTTAGCAATATCGCCAGTCTGTTACAGTCACCAGCCGATGAGTATTCCCCATTATCGGGTCAGGCACTTGTAGAAAAAAAGGTACTTAAAATGGTTTCAATGGCTGGGCAATTCCCGCAGGGCAAGGAGTTTAATGTTTATGAACGAGCAGCAGCCTCCAAATATGTGTTCAGCCACTTTACCAGGCCGGTGATATTCAGCGGGAACGAGATCGGGTCGAAAATAAAATCAGGCCTTTTGCTGGCTCACAATAAAAGTATTGTAAACAGCCCTGTAAAGGATGTATTCTCGATATCCATACCACAGGCAAAAGAAGATGCTGATGGCCGGATGAGTTGGGATGAAACCGCTGTTTTGGTTGGCGTAAACGGCGCGGCCCCTTATTTTAAATTAAACCCCGGAAAGATAAGTGTCAACACCGATGGCAGTAATAGCTGGGACACTGTCGGCAACCAATATTATTTAACATTTGCAAGGCCTATAAATGAAATACAAACACTGATCAACAATTTAATGATGCATCAGCCTGTAAAACGTGATTGAAAATTTTAATAAGGTTGCAGGTAACGCTTGCTGTAGTTAATATTCATCAGGTCATAACGTTTAAACTGTGTTTTTAAACGCTCCCGGAAATCAGGATAGTTCTGTTTGGTTTTAGGTGTCCAAAGTATTTCACTGAGGGCATCCAAACGTGGAAAAAGCATATACTCTGCCTTAGCAGGATTGGCAATATATTCGCTCCAGAGATTACCTTGTGCGCCCCATATATATTGCGCTTCCTGTGGATTTAATTGTGCTGAAATCGGATCATAATGATATACATCCTGTAAAGGCACATATTTATTCGCTGTAAGCGAATCTTCTTTTTCAAACTGGGCATGATTAAAATACATGTATTTTTCAGGGGTCATGATCACCTTGTGGCGTTGTTTGGTTGCCTGTATACCACCTGTTTCACCACGCCAGCTCATTACAATAGCATTAGGAGTTATTCCGCCATCAAGTATCTCATCCCAGCCTATAATGGTTTTGCCCTTGCTATTCACAAATTTTTCAATGCGGTGCATAAAGTAACTCTGCAAGCCGTTCATATCCTTAAGCCCTTTTTCTTTGATCAGGTTGCGGCAAAATTCTGATTGGCCCCACCAAATCTTAGAGCATTCATCACCACCAACATGTATATAAGGCGAGGGGAAAAGGTCCATCACTTCGATCAATACATCATTTAGTAAACTAAATGTAGCCTCAGAGGGGAGCAGCACATTGTTGAATTTGTTAAAAATGCCCCAGGTTTGAGCCACTTGAATAGGCACATTGGGTGTTGTGCTTAATTCAGGATGAGCGGCCAAAACACCCATGCTATGGCCCGGCATTTCAATTTCAGGAATGATGGTTACATAACGTTCAGCAGCATAACGAACAACATCCCTGATCTCATCCTGGGTATAATAGCCACCATACCGTTTGCCATCATTACCAGTGCCAGGGTATAAACCAATGATGGTTCCGTTACGCCATGCCCCAATCCTCGTGAGTTCAGGATGTTTTTTGATCTCGATGCGCCAGCCATGATCGTCTGTAAGGTGCCAGTGAAAATAATTCATTTTATGCATTGCCAGGTAGTCGACGTATTTTTTGATAAAGGCTACATCAAAAAAGTGACGGCTTACATCCAGGTGCATGCCCCGGTAAGTAAAGCGAGGATAATCTGTAATTGCTACAGCAGGTATTTGCAGGTGTTTGCTGTCTTTTTCTACCGGCAGCAACTGTATCAGTGTTTGTATGCCATAAAATATATTTTCGGCCGTGGCGGCATGTATAGTGAGTGATTTACCTTGTGTCAACAACTGGTATCCTTTTAAAGATCTGTAGGCAACCGGATCAGCAAGTAACCAGATGGTCTTATCTTTTAATTCATTTTTGTGCTGAGTAACTTTTAGCCTGAAACCGTAGTATTGCTGCAGGTAATTATTCAAAAAGTTAGCAGCATTCAGTAACCCGCTATCAGAGATAAATACGATGGTATTGCTGTCTAAAACAAATGCATTTTTAGCGTCCGTCATTTTGAGCTCAACGGGTTGCGGGATCAAGGCAGGGGCCTGTGCGCTTACATTAAGTGAAAGCAATAAGTATAGAATAAAAAAAATCGGTTTTTTCATGTTGTGGAAGATAGCGCGCTAAAAATATAGTTTTTCATTGAGTTATAGGGGGAATAAATTCTGTTGCTCATCCACACTTGCAGGGGTAAGATGTATGAATAAGTTATATTTGAAATATATAAACATTAAATAAAGGATAAATTTCCGGTGTCCTTAATGAAATAACAGGAGTATTATATTAAATGTGAATTTGCATTATGCGTGTTTTTAGTAAAGTTGTTTTTTGCTGTATTTTAATTTTTGTTGCTACTTCTTTAAACAAAGCTAAAGCGCAGGATGCATGGATCAGGATAAATCAATTAGGGTATGAGTTGTCGGGAGTTAAGGTAGGCGTTTGGGCGGGCAAGAATGGTACACCATCAGCCGAATTTCAGTTAATTGACGCTAAAACCGCCGCGGTTGTTTTTACCGGGAACACGGGTAAGCCTTTTGGTGGCTATGGCCCTTTCAAACAATCATATCGTCTTGATTTTACTAAGTTTAACAAGCCCGGAAGTTATTATGTGAAGTGCGGCAACATCGTCTCGCCCGAATTTCGTTTAGCAAGTGATATTTATAAGGGAACCGCGGATTTTTGTCTTCGGTATATGCGACAGCAAAGAAGCGGCTTCAATCCATATTTAAATGATTCATGCCATACAAAAGATGGCTTTACCATGTATGGGCCAATGGCTGACGGTACCCATATTTATGCATCTGGCGGCTGGCATGACGCCTCAGATTACTTGCAATATGTTACTACTTCGGCTAATGCAACGTATCATTTGCTTGCCGCCTACCGGGATTTTCCGGGCGTGTTTACCGATACACACCAGGGAAACGGGCTCGACGGAAATAATGGGGTTCCTGATATACTGGACGAAGCAAAATGGGGGCTTGACTGGCTATTAAAAATGCATCCCMAAAAAGACTGGATGTTTAATCAACTGGCAGATGATAGGGATCATGCAGGTTTGCGTTTACCAGCAAAAGACTCGGTTGATTATGGCATGGGAAAAGGGAATGGCCGTATTGTATATTTTGCAAATGGAAAGCCCCAGGGCTTGGGGAAATATAAAAATCGGACAACCGGAGTGGCCTCAACAGCCGGCAAATTTGCAAGCGCGTTTGCTTTAGCTGCCGTTTTATATGAAAAAACGGACCCTGCGTTGGCGAGTTTGTTCAGGAACAGGTCGGTTTCTGCTTATGATCTTGGGCTTGCAAAACCGGGCGTATGTCAAACCGCCCCCAACCTCGCACCCTATTTTTATGAAGAAGATAATTGGACCGATGATATGGAACTTGCATCTGCAGCTTTGTTCAGGCTTACAGGTCAAAAGAAATACCTTAAACAGTCGCTTCAGTATAGTGCAGAAGAAAAGGTAACTCCATGGTTGGGTGCTGATACAGCCCGGCATTATCAGTGGTATCCGTTCCATAATTTTGGGCATTATGAACTTGCCCGGGAGACTGATACGAAAACTAAGGCTGAACTGATAAGTTATTATAAAGAGGGGATTGAGAAAGTTTGGGCTAAAGCAAAGAACAATGCCTTTTATCGCGGGATTCCTTTTATCTGGTGCTCAAACAATTTAACAACTTCTTTTGCCATTCAATGTGCTTTATACCGGAAACTTAGCGGAGACAAGACTTATGCAACGCTTGAACAAGCTTGTATCGACTGGCTTTTTGGTTGTAATCCCTGGGGCAAATGCATGATATACGGTTTGCCGGCAAACGGGGATACTCCCAAAGATCCACACTCGTCTTTGGCATTTTTGTACCATTACCCTTTAGATGGTGGTTTGGTTGATGGGCCTGTTTATGGGAGTATATTTAAGAATTTACGGGGCTTGCGCCTGAACAAGCCCGATGCGTATACCGAATTTCAGTCGGATCTTGTGGTTTATCATGATGATATGGGCGACTATAGTACCAATGAACCAACGATGGATGGTACTGCATCACTGATTTACTTGCTGGCCGGCAAAGCATATGAAGAAAGGATCAGCAAAAAGGTTATAGAATCACGGGGGGCTATTATCCGCGGAGATACAACCTTTAAAAAGATCGCTTTGGTTTTTACCGGAGATGAATTTGGTGATGGCGCTCAATTTATTGCCAATACTTTAAAACAACAGCGAATTCATGGTTCATTCTTTTTAACGGGGAATTTTTACCGGAATAAGGACTTTAAAAAGCAGATCGCCCAGCTTCAGCTTAATGGTAATTATTTAGGTACTCATTCTGATAAGCATTTGCTGTATTGTGACTGGAGCAACAGGGATAGTTTGSTGGTAACCCGGCAGCAGTTTGATCAGGATATTAAAAACGCTTATCAGGAATTAAAAAAGTTTAACATTGATGAAAAGCAGGCACACTATTTTTTACCCCCTTATGAATGGTATAACGATACCATAGCGTCCTGGACGCGTAGCATGAACCTGCAGCTGGTTAATTTTACACCTGGTACAAGATCAAACGCAGATTACACTTTTCCTGAAATGGGAGTTAAATATGTAAACAGTGATGCGGTCATGAAATCTGTTTTAAATTATGAACAAAAAGATAAGAACGGACTGAACGGATTTATTTTATTGACCCATATTGGTACGGATCCCAAAAGAAAGGATAAGTTTTATACTAAACTGCCTTACCTTATAACTGCACTAAAAAACAAGGGCTACCAGTTTGTAAAAATAGATGAATTACTGCGACCGGATAAACCGGGCACCCCGGTTGGGTATTAAAAGATAGCCAATTACAGTAGTAGCGTTGCTCAATCTTTTTATTTCATTGAACTTGCCTTTATTATTGCCTTATTTAATTGCTAAAATATGGTTAGTGTTGGCTAAATTGTTACCTTAATAATGTTTAATAGTATATTAATTTTGGAAAAAATATTTAACAATGATAACATTTGATTGGAAAGGCGTATTACCTGCGGTAACTACCAAATTTACCGATAATGACGAATTGGATTTTGATGCTTTTGATATCAATTTAAAAGCGCAGCTGGAAGCCGGTGTTGATGGGTTTATCCTGGGCGGCTCTTTAGGCGAAGCGAGTGTTTTGAGTGATCAGGAAAAGTTTGCCCTGCTTGCCCACACCGTAGCTTATGTTGACGGAAAAGTTCCGGTGATACTAAACATTGCCGAGCAAACCACCAAAGCGGCCGTTACCTGTGCACAAAAAGCCCTGGATAATGGTGCAGACGGGTTAATGTTATTACCACCGATGCGTTATAACAGTGAAGAACGCGAAACCTTAGCTTATATAGGCGCAGTGGCCAAGAGTACACCATTGCCCATCATGATTTACAATAACCCGGTTGATTATAAAGTTGAAGTTACCTTGAATATGTTTGAGCAACTTGCTGCTTATGATAACATCGTGGCCGTAAAGGAATCAACCCGTGATGTATCCAATATCACCCGGATGTTCAATCGTTTTGGTGATAGGTATAAGGTGTTTACTGGTGTTGATCCGCTTGCTATGGAAAGCTTGGTAATGGGTGCCGATGGCTGGGTAGCTGGTTTGGTTGATGCCTTCCCAAAAGAAACGGTTGCCATATACCGTTTGATTAAAGCTAAACGGTATGATGAGGCTTTGGCCATCTATCGCTGGTTTTTGCCGGTGCTTGAACTGGATATTCATCCTAAACTGGTACAATATATTAAACTGGCCGAAGTAGCTACGGGTATAGGTACCGAAAACGTACGTGCCCCGCGTTTGCCGCTAATAGGCGAGGAGCGTGCAAGGGTACAAAAGATCATCAACGACGCGCTTGCCGTTCGTCCGGTATTGCCAGCAGGCAGCTGGGGCAATCTTAGTGAAGTTGTGTTATAATAAAATATGGCCAGTAAAACTTTTTTCTGTATAGATGCGCATACTTGTGGTAACCCGGTAAGATTGGTGGCCGGAGGAGGTCCTGCACTAAAAGGGGACAACATGAGTCAAAAGCGCCAGCATTTTTTAAAGGAATATGATTGGATAAGAACAGGTTTAATGTTTGAGCCAAGGGGGCATGATATGATGTCGGGCAGTATACTTTATCCACCTCATGACCCCGAAAATGATGTTGCTGTTTTATTCATCGAAACCAGCGGCTGTCTGCCAATGTGCGGGCATGGCACAATCGGTACTATCACCATTGCCATTGAGGAAGGGTTAATACAACCCAAAGTGCCCGGGGTAGTACGTATGGAGGCACCTGCCGGCCTGGTTTTAATTGAATATAAACAAGAGGGTAAAAAGGTTACCTCCGTAAAACTCAGGAATGTTGCCGCTTACCTCGCTGCAATTGATCTTCAGGTAGAGTGCCCCGATCTGGGGATGTTGACGATTGATGTATCCTATGGCGGAAATTATTATGCCATAGTTGATCCTCAGCCCAATTTTCCCGGTATTGAAAATTACACTGCCGGACAATTAGTTGCCTGGAGCCAGGTGATCCGCAAACGGATAAATGAAAAATATACATTTGTTCACCCTCAGGACCCCACGATCAATACCTGTACACATATACTTTGGACAGGCGCCACGTTATCAGACGATGCAACTGCAAGAAACGCTGTGTTTTATGGCGATAAAGCTATTGACAGATCTCCCTGCGGTACCGGTACATCTGCCCGTATGGCGCAATGGTACGCAAAAGGGAAACTAAAAATAGGTCAACCTTTTATTCATGAAAGTATCATCGGCAGTAAATTTACCGGGAGGGTAGAAGAAGTTGTCAAGATCAATGATTTTGATGCCATTATCCCGAGTGTTGAAGGCTGGGCAAAAGTTTATGGCTACAATACCATAAAAATTGACGACGATGATCCATATGCACATGGTTTTCAGGTGATTTAATAAACCTGAAAATGTCATTTCGATACGAGGAACGAGTGAGAAATCTTGTACGATATGCAAGGTCGCATGTAAAACCGTATAAGATTTTTCGCTCTCGCTCAAGAGATAGTTTCTCTCTATCGTTCGAAATGATATGGAGTTATAAATTAATATTAACATTCAAGAAATAAGCCTTAAGCTTTTTGCTTTCGGCTTTAGTTTTTAAAAAATGGCAAAAGTGCTGATCATTGGCGGTGGAATTGTTGGTTTGAGTTCTGCATATTATTTACATAAGGCCGGGCATCAGGTTACCGTGCTTGATAAAGGGGACATGACTGATAACTGTTCATATGGTAATGCCGGCATGATCGTGCCAAGCCACTTTATCCCGCTGGCAACCCCGGGCATGGTAACCCAGGGCATCAGGTGGATGTTTAACAGTAAAAGCCCGTTTTATGTAAAGCCATCCCTAAACCCCCAGCTCCTGTCATGGGGCATAAAGTTTTTGAGTAAAGCAAATGCCGGGCATGTTGAAAGATCGGCCGTTCCTTTAACGGAGCTTTCATTACTCAGTAAAAAGCTTTATGAGGATTTAAGTAAAGAGCCTGGTTTTGATTTTGATTTGGTGGAGAAAGGCATCCTGATGTTTTATAAAACAGAAAAGGCTGGTGAAGAAGAAGCCCATATGGCCGAAAAAGGCCGTGAATTAGGCCTGGATATGCAGGTGCTCACCGTTAACGATTGCCTTAAATTACAACCCGATCTGGAGCTTGATGTGTTAGGAGCGGTGCATTATCGTTGTGATGCACATCTGTCGCCCAATAAGCTGATGGCAGGTTTAATAAAGTATCTAAGAACTGCAGGTGTAAATCTGTTAGCAAATAAAGAGGTAACAAAAATTGAAACCACTGCGGGTAAAGTGAGTCGGGTTTTATCATTCAGTGAAGAATTTACAGCAGATGAATACATTGTTGCAGGCGGATCCTGGTCACCGTCAATAGGTAAATTATTAGGTTTAAAGATCTTGTTGATGCCGGGTAAAGGCTATTCATTTAATATAAAGGATGAACAGCAAACCATGCAGATCCCGGCCTTGCTTGCCGAAGCCCGTGTAGCCATTACCCCGATGAACGGTGGTTTACGCTATGGTGGTACTATGGAACTTGATAAAATAAATAGCCGCATCAATATGAACAGGGTGAGGGGTATTGTAGAGTCTGTGCCCAAATACTTTCCTGATCTTAAACCAGCTGTTCCGGCAGAAAAGGACATATGGTTTGGTTTCAGACCATCATCTGCGGATGGTTTGCCTTATATAGGCCGCAGCAATAAATACAATAACCTCACTATAACTACTGGCCATGGCATGATGGGTTTAAGTTTGGGTGCTGCAACGGGTTTACTCGCGAGCGAAATTATATCAGGCACCACAACAACTATTGCTATAGGGGCGTTTTCTCCTGATCGGTCTTAGATAGTTTCCTGGTTCATTTCTTTTAATTCAGAAGTTTGATAAAGCATTGCTGCACGCAGCGAATTTGCTGAAAATTAGCCTATGGTAACCCGATTTTATCTTATTTTGGCTTGGTTTTGGATATTTGAGTTAAATAATTGTAAATTCAAAGTGGATTAATCCATGTCAAGATGAAGGTTTTACAATTTACCATCCCACTACCACATGATAAAAGTGTAATAGCAGAGAAGGTTTCTCTTCCGTATCATTATCCCTACCTGCACAGGCATAAAGAAACGCAGATCACCTGGATACAGCGCGGAGAAGGGACCCTCATAGCCGGAAATAATATGCATGATTACGCTGCCGGTGATATATTTTTGTTAGGGGCAAATCTGCCACATGTGTTTAAAAGTAATCCGGAATATTTTGCTCAGGATGCGCATAAGCAAATTGAAGCGCTAACTATATTCTTTAATCCGGAAGGAACACTTGCACCTTTATTTGAGTTGCCCGAGATGAACCTGAATAAGACTTTTATTCAGCAACACCTGCAGGGGTTTAAAATACCGCACCTCATCACAGACAAGGTATCGGAGACCATGATCGCATTAAAAAACGCTTCAGGTACAGATCAACTCATTCAGTTTTTTAACTTATTAAAAATTTTAAGCAACATTAAAACCAGGTTAGACCCTTTATCATCCTATGGCAATTTACCCGGTATAACCGAAAATGAAGGGATAAGGATAGGTAATATTTACAATTACATCATGCGGCACTACAATAAGTCTATTACACTGGATGAGGTAGCCCAAATTGCCCACATGACCCCCGAATCTTTTTGTCGCTATTTTAAAAAGCATACAGGTCATACCTTTATTTCATTTTTAAATGAGGTCAGGATCAATGAGGCGTGTAAAAAATTGATCGCTCATAAATTTGAAAACATAAATACAGTAGCTTATCAATGCGGCTTTAACAGCATAACAAATTTTAACAGGGTGTTTAAATATGTTATTGGCAGTTCGCCCAGGGACTATCTTGATACTTATGACAATAATTTGATCAGCCTTAACAGGGCAGCGGGTTAATTTATACTTAAAACGGCTGGTTTTGCTTAAATTAAATAGCGGTTGATTCTCTTTTAATCAAAACTGATTTTAAAACACGGGTTTCGTTTGGTTCAAAGCACCTCTTGTCAAATATTTTAAATAAAATGCAGGCCGCCTCACTTCCTATTTCAAATGCAGGTTGTGTAATGGTGGTGAGCGATGGGTTTAAAAGGGGGGCACAATCCAAATTCGAAAAACTAATGATCTTTAAATCGCGGGGTATGTTTAAACTCAGTTCCCGGCACGCGTAATAGCAGGGAAATGCCAGTTCTTCAATAGAAGAAAGTATGCCATCCGGTTTATTATTTGTAAGCAAATTTTTAATCAGGGTATAGTTCTGATCGTTGTTTGTGGTGCTGGCAATAATAAGATCCTGATCATAGGGAATGCCATTATCGGCTAATGCAGTTAAATAGCCATTTAATCTTTTTTCTCCGGTTGAGAGGTTATTTAGTGCAAGCAGATAAGCTATTTTTTTACATCCCGATTCAATGAGGTGCTGAACTGCCTGGTATGCACTTTCATAATCATCAGTGATAATTTTTACCCCTTCTATATCCTCATAAACCCGGTCGAAAAAAACTACAGGGATACTCTGCGAAGCCTCAATAAGATGCTGTTTATCATTTGTCTCGCYCGATGTTGATATCAGGATACCATCAACCCGGCCACTTAATAACCTGAGGGTAAAGGCAATTTCGGCTGCACTGTTTTCATGGGTCTGATAAATTAACACATGGTAATCTCTTTTTCTGGCAATTTCTTCGATGCCATTGATAGCCAACGAAAAAAAGTGGTTAGCTACTTCTGGAACAATCACAGCAATAGTTTTGCTTTTTTGGTTGCGCAAATTGCTTGCAATAGGATTTGGCTCATAATTTAAGCTCTTGGCCAATTCCAATACCTTCCTTTTTGTTTCACTGCTGATCTGGTAGCTATCTCCTAAAGCCCTGGAAACTGTTGCTGTTGATAAGTTGAGCTCCAGGGCAAGTTTTTTAATATTGATGTTGCCCATAATGTTATAATAAGTGGGGTTTAATTAGTATAAAAAAATGGCGTTTCTGTTAAATTGTAATCGTTTGCGTAAATAAATAATGAAAATTTTAAAAATTCGCTTCTAAAAATCTACACTTTTAACCGATTTGTAATTACTACTACCTGCAAGTACAAATCATAATTATAAACTAAAAAACGTAACGATAGCAAGCGATAGAAATTGCTGATCAGGTCAAAATATCTGTTTCAGTCAATTAGTATCAATTCTTTTAATCAGCACATCAATCAATTTGTCAAAAAATTTAAGTGTTAAAATAACACAAAAGTAATTAATACAAAACTAACTAAATTATAATAGATGCGAGGGTAATTTATACCCCTCTCTTAAATGTCAAAATCACACAAAACCAACGAACATTAAACAATAATTATTATGATTACAAACAGACCCAAACTATTAATGAGGACAACCCGGCCGGGTATACTCCTCCTGTTACTGCTCTGTATCTTTACTTACAGTAACGCACAAACAACTAATACCATTAAGGGGGTGGTAAAAGATGCCCAGGGAGGCCCTTTACCCGGGGTAACCGTACAGGTAAAAGGTACAGACCGGTCTACTGCTACAGCGGTTAGCGGGGCTTTTACCATTAATGCCGCAAAAGGCAGTGTTTTGCAGTTTCGCTTTATAGGATTTGAACTGAAAGAGATAACCGTAGGCGATGAAACCAGCATAGCAGTAACTCTTGCCGAAAATCAAAGGGCCTTAAATGAGGTAGTTGTAGTAGGTTACGGTACAACTACAAAAAAAGAACTGACCAGCGCCATTACAACCGTTAAAGCCGAGCAGTTTAACGCCGGTGTGGTAGCAACACCTGCCGATCTGTTGGAAGGTAAGGTAGCCGGTTTAAATATTACCAATGATGGTAATCCAAACGGAACCGCAACGGTTACACTCCGCGGTCCATCAACCGTACGTCCTGCGGGTTCAGCAGCCTTTTATGTAATTGACGGCGTGCCCGACGCTGATTTTAAATTGCTTGCACCGGCAGATATCGCCTCAATTGACGTGTTGAAAGATGCCTCTGCCGCTGCTATTTATGGTACCAGGGCTACCAATGGGGTAATTATTGTTACCACCAAAAAAGCCAAACCCGGGCAATTGCGGATGACCTATGATGCTTATGCTTCGATGGACAAGATAGCTAACTCGTTTAAAGTAGCCAGCGCCGACCAACTAAGGGCTTATGTTAAAGCCAACGGACAAAGTTTTACACCTGCTAATGATAACGGAGGTAATACCGATTGGCAAAAAGCAGTGGAACGCAGTAGTGGTTTTTCTCAGAATCATAACCTTTCATTTGGCGGTGGTACAGATAAAACAGTTTATGGCGGAAGTTTAAATTACCTGGATAATCAAGGCATTGTGAAAACCAGTAATTTAAAGCGCATTATAGGCAGGCTTAATGTATCGCAAAAAACATTGAATGATAAATTAAAGCTTGACTTTTCTGTAAGCAACTCAGTAACCAACTCTGGTCTACTGGTGAACGATATTCCGTTATTCACAGCAAATGGCCAAAGCCCGGGCTTGTTTAAATCAATAGTGCAGTATTTACCAACCCGTACAATTTATAATGCCGATGGTACATTTTATAATGACCCAACTTTAAAATTAGGTTACAACCCGGTAGGCTTGATCACCAATGATACCTATCAACAAAAAATTAATCTTTTATTGGCCAATACCAGGGCCGAACTGCAATTGCCATTCGGCTTATTGTATAATTTGAACGTAGCCTATCAGAGCAGGACCACTAATAATAATACCTATTATAATTCGGCTTCGGAATTGGCGCCAAACCTTGGCGGAAAAGGCATCCGCTCAACCTATGAGGATACCAAAAAGGTATTTGAAAACTATTTATCCTATGCCCATAACTGGGATAATAAGCATGATTTTAAGGCTTTGTTTGGTTACTCGTTTGATGAAACTACGGTAGGCAATGGCTTTCAGTCAGTAGCTCAGGGCTTTCCATCTGATGCAACCAGTTATTATAATCTGGGTTTAGGTAGCCAGACAGGTCTCAACTCAGATCTTGGAAATACTACGTTATCATTTAATACGCTACGTTTAATATCGTTTTACTCTCGCTTAAACTACAGTTATTTAGGCAAGTATATTTTACAGGCTTCTATACGTCGTGATGGTTCAAATGCGTTCGGTACCAATAACCGCTGGGGGTATTTTCCAGCAGCTTCAGCAGCATGGCGGGTTATTGACGAATCGTTTATGAAATCACAAAATTTGTTTGATGACCTGAAACTTCGTGTAGGTTATGGGCAAACAGGTAATGCCTTAGGAATTAATCCATACACACCACAAACCTTATATGGCACAACAGGCTACTTTTATTATAATGGGGCTTATACCAGTGCTGTTGGTATAACTCAAAATCCTAACCCTAACTTGAAATGGGAAAGTACAGCAACCTTAAACGGTGGTATTGATTTCTCCATACTTAAAGGCCGATTAAGTGGGTCAGTTGATGTTTATGATAAAAAAACAACCAACATGATCTTTGATATTCCTGTTTCTACCATCAATAATTTTGTGAATATTACTACGGCTAACGTGGGTAGCATGAGCAATAAAGGGGTTGAGATAGCTTTAAACGGAACTCCTTTAAAAACGAGAGATTTTACCTGGAGTAGTTATGGAAATATTGCCTTTAATAAGAACAGGATCACCTCAATGGGTACCAATCTTTCAAAAATTTATGTAGGCGATCCCGAAGGCCCTGGCCAGAGCGGTATCAAAACGTCTATCATTGAATCCGGATACCCGCTTGGTGAGTTTTATACTTTGAAATATATTGGGCGCACTAACGGCGTATCAACCTACATGGGCGCCAACGGGCAGCCTACCACAACGCCAACAAGTGCAGATCAAACTTATGCAGGTAATGCGCAGCCAACCTATTCATTTGGTTGGGGTAATGATTTTACTTATAAAAAATTCAGTCTGAATTTCTTTTTCCGTGGTCAGGGTGGTAATAAAATCATGAATGCCTCACTGGCAAGCTTTAATCAGCCTACACAAGCCTCGGCACACGGCGTACCAGTGCTAACATTGAGCGAACCGGGTAATGACGTAAATGCGAATTTATACTCAACCCGGTACCTTGAAAGCGGCACTTTTGTGCGGTTAAGCAATGCAACTTTGTCTTACAAAACCAAAATACCGGGCAACTACATACATGGGCTGCGTTTATATGTTACCGGTACCAACCTGTTTATCATTACAAAGTACAAGGGTGTTGACCCTGAGTTGAACTTGAGCCTGAATAACCAGGCCAGCGGCCAGTTCATAGGAGTAGATAGTAATAACTTTTATCCTAAAACACGGAGCTTCCTGGCTGGCGTACAAGTAGATTTATAATACCTAAAACTTAATTGACATGAACCACATAAAAATATATAAAAAACTCAGCATCGTAGCTTTGCTTGCAGGAGCAGTTTACCTGCCGAGCTGTACAAAATTGGATGTCGCTGCAAAGTCTGCGCTTACACCCAGTAATTTTCCTACAACAGCAGCACAGTTTGTGGCAGCAACCGGACCTATTTATACCTCATTTCGTGGCGCGGTTGGCCGTGAGTACTGGCTGTTACAAAACCTGAGCACAGACGAGAACGTATTGGTTGCCCGCGGCGGAAACTGGCTTGATGGCGGTACATACTCCACCGTAAACCTGCATACGGTTACTCCTGATAACGGCATGGTTGGAACTTGCTGGTCATGGGGTTATACCACCATTAGTAACTGTAATAAAGTATTGTCGGTATTTGCTTCAGCACCTGAAAGCGCAGCCAAACAACAAACCATTGCCGAAATTAAAACCATGCGTGCCTTGTCATACTTTTATATGATGGACCTGTTTGGCAATGTGCCCATATCTAAAACTTTTGGTGATACTACTAACTTAGGTACACAGCCAAAAGCGCAGGTATTTGCTTTTATTGAGAGTGAATTATTGGCGCAAATCCCCAATTTAAGCGCAACAGTTGGTGCCTCAACCTATGGCCGACCTACAAAGTATCTGGCATACGCTATTTTGGCAAAAATGTATTTAAACGCGCAATATTATATCGGGACTTCAAAATACCAGGAGGCAGTTACCATGTGTGATAATATTATACAGGGTGGCCAGTATAATTTAGATACCGATTATTTAGGCATGTTTAAAGCGAGTAACGGGCCGGCAATAAAGGATTTTATCTTTGCCGTTCCCTTTGATGCCTTACTGGCCCAGGGTATGTATTACGCTCGCTGGACGATAAATCCGAATTTAGCAACTAAATATAAAATGCCGTACACGCCTGATGGTCCGGTATACACTTACAAAGAGTATTACGCTTTGTTTAATGATGCTAATGATATTCGTAAAAAGCAATACCTTACCGGCAAGCAGTATAATAATGATGGAACCCCCATTAATATTACTACGACTAATATAGGCCTTGATGCCAGCTATAACGGTCCAAATCCTACTGCTCCTGTTATACACCAGCTGGAGTTTACGCCAGATATTGTATGGAAGAACCCAGCCACTTTTGATATTGGTAATGATGAACTGGCTAACGAAGAAGGCTACAGGAACAACAAATTTTATCCCGATAGCTTAAGTACCACCCGCAACCAGAGCAATGATGTACCGATGTTCAGGTATGCCGATGTGTTGTTAGAAAAAGCAGAAGCTATATTGAGAGGGGCTACCGCTACTAATGGCGATTCGCCTTTATCATTGGTTAATAAGGTGCGCACACGGGCTAAAGCGGCATCATTGAGCGCCGTTACCCTTAACGATGTACTGGACGAACGCGCGCGGGAACTGGCAATGGAGGGCTGGAGAAGGAATGATCTTATCCGTTATGGTCAGTTTGAGAAAACATGGGGTATAAAAACCGATGCTAATCCGAACAAACGCATATTCCCGATCCCAAGATCCGAAATGCAGTTAAACCCTAAATTGACGCAAAATACGGGATATTAATTTTTTTAGGTTTATTTATTGATCAGAATATGGGCGATTAGCCCATATTCTTTTTTTTATATTGATGATTGCCGTACTTTAATGCCGCGATTATAATAGGTCTATTTTATGAACAGAAAGAAGTTTTTTAGCTTTTACAGCATATTGATCACACTGTTATTTGTTGTGGTTATTGGTAATAAACCTGTATGGGCACAGGTAAACCCCGCTGCATCCTACGCCCTTATTAAGCGTGTTATCCCTCAAAAGGCGGCTTATTTCGTGGTACGGGAAATTAAGTCTGATGCTGGTAATGATG
>NZ_JBFUJG010000086.1:0-22607 GCF_056401495.1 Mucilaginibacter sp. P4_E8 | reverse complement strand
TACGTTAATAAATTGCCTTTTGCCAATCACCTTTGATGAATTAAGGGAATAATTATAGCTGGGCCTTGGGCAATCATAAAAGGCAGGGAACTAATACAAATCATAGTCCGGCAGACTATAGGGCAAATAAGTTCACCCTGCCTTTTAATAACGTTCTCCACAAAGTTTTTAGTTCTTAACCCCCCTTGGAACCCCCATTTCAACAATAACAATAATCTTAAAAAACTATTGATAAGACCAAAGGCAGGGGCAAAGGCTATGTGCGGCAAAGAAGCCTAAAAGAAAAAAAGCATTTTTGTTACTTTTGTTGCGACAAAAGTAAAAGGCCTCCCGGCCATAAGGATAACAACGTTCAATACATTAAACAACTCACATAAACCCACACAATAAACAATACCTGCAAGGGCACACGAAACCATAAATATTTTGGCCCGCTGCCATCATAGGTTCCTTTTTCCATATTGATGTGTTTTATGGCGGCATTAATATTGGCAGGGGTAAGCACTATGAAAAATATGATGAGCAGCCAGGCGGTAATTGTTCTTGTGGCGGGTATAAGCAAGCCTGCGGCCGAAGCAATTTCCAGCACACCGGTAATGTAAACGATTTCTTTTTTGAAGGGAATAAATGAGGGTAACATCATAGCCATCCCCCTGGTATAAATAAAATGACCGATGGAAGTAAAAACCATCATAACGGCCATGGCTATTTGTGCCGATAGTCTGATATTGTAATCATTTATGAGTTTTGTAACTGCCAGACTTATGCCAAATACAAGCAGCAATACAATTAGTGGTTTCATGCTAATGTTTTTTCTTCAAATTTCCGCATACCGCGAAAAGCAAACAATGAACCTAAGTTAAGTAATTCGCCGGCGGATACGGCTCAGGCCCTGCGGGGTAATGCCAATGTATGAGGCAATGTATTTTAATGGGATCTGCCTGATGAGGTGCGGCTGTTCGGTAAATAAATTCAGGTAGCGCTGCTCGGCCGTATCATTTAATAATGATAGCTCACGTTTGGCTTTTTTCAGAAAGATATCTTCGCCTGCAAGACGACCAATGGTATTGCCAATTTCAGTTTCAGCGTATATTTCCTGCAGGTTTTGGTGGGTTAAGCTCCAGAGTGTAGTATCAGTAAGTGTTTGAATTTGGTAGGTAGAGGGCGCACGGGTTAAAAACGAATCATAGGCGCTCACAAAACTGTTCTCAAAAGTAAAGGCAAAGGTGAGGTCATTGTCGTCTTTGGGAATATAGTAGCGCACAATCCCAGTTTCCATGAACGACAGATAATTTTCAATTTGCCCGGTTTTTAAAATAACTGTTTTTTTGGGGATCACATGTTGGGTAAGCTTTGATGAAAATATGTGCCAGTCTTTATCACTAAGTGAGGTCATGCACTCTAAATATTCCCGTATTTGTTTCATAAAGGTGAAGATAAGCACTAAGGCTTATCTTCCAATAGGCAAACCAAAATCACTATTAAATTACTGATCTTACTAATAATACTAAGCGCTTATTGGTTGCCTGATCTTTTCCATGTTGCGGGCTATTTCAATATCCGGGCTTCTGTATTTGTACTCCGGGATACTGGCCAGTGATGAAGCATGTACCTGCGGACCCAAACCATAAAACTGTTGAAAGCTCATGATGAGCGGTCGCCATTTATCAGGATCAACCCGGTTGGGGTCATTATGCATCATGATCGATTCTTCCAGGTACACCTGTACTATTTTTAATTCCATGGTTACTATTCGGCCGCGTTGTTGTTCGTTATCCTCACTAATAGGGTGTATAGCAACAACATGCGCTTCCAACTGCACGGGGCACTCCATAACCCGTGGAGCCGTTACCTTTTGCGATGGCACCGGGGTAAAGCCGGCAATGCCAAATTTATCAGGTTCATAGTAGTAACCCCGACTTTGTTTTACTTCGGGTACGGGGTTTACGCCGGTTTTAAGTGCCAGTTTGTTAACAGCCTGTACCTCATTAACCGATGGCAGGTTTAAAACACACTGGCCTGTACGTTTTAGGTTTTGCACCGTTTTGGAAGTGGTGGCCAAACCAATGATGCAACGCCAACCGAGCCAAAAGGCCGATGACATAGGAGCTAAATTATAGGAGCCATCTTCATTCATGGTACTGATCAACACCACCGGCGTGCCGAAATAAAGGATGGCGGGTTCGCTTACTTTGTGCATTTTGTTATAATTTTTGATAGATATTAAACAATTAAAAGCAATGCTATTTGCTTATTCAAAATTGCTCAATAATGCACCGCTGTAAAACCCGGAACTTGCTGAGTTTTATCTTCAACAGGTAATCCAGAGATACTTAATGATGTATCTGTTTACTATCCGCGGGAGCTTCGGCCCTGTCAAACATGCCATAATCCCTTACCACGTTGGCTATTCTTAAATGGTAATCTTTAAACACATACGCGCGACCTTTTGACTGGGCGTCACGATGAATCTCCAGGTTGCGCCATTGCTTCACTGCTTCCTCATCGCGCCAAAAGGATAACGACAATATCTTCCCCGGATCGGTAAGGCTTTGAAACCTTTCGATAGAAATGAAACCGTCAATGGTTACCAGCGTGGGTTTAAGGTAGGCGGCTATATCCAAATATTCCTGCTTTTTGCCTTCCTGAGGCATCACTTCAAAAATTACAGCTATCATCTTTATATATTTTGGTTATGAACTTAACAGTTCAAAGTTACGCACTGCAGACTTAGTGTACGGTTTTCAGCGCCCTTTTTTAACACTGTCAAATTTGATCTAAAACGCACTATTTTTGATGGTTTTTAACAAAAAACGTTCAAAAATGATGTATTTATATCCAATAACAGATGAAATTAAACACTGCCTTACTTAGTGTATTTATAACTTATCGTAATTTGAAAACCATGCCATCCATTTCCTCACTGATGTGGATCTGGCATGCCAGGCGGCTATCGGGCCCGGCATTGGGCAGAGTGTCCAGCATGTCGAGCTCATTGTCGGTTGCGATAAAAAAATGTTCCGGACCTTCCAGTACCTGAACATGGCAGGTGGCACAGAGGGCCATGCCGCCGCAGGTGGCCAGCACATCATATTCAGAAGCTTTTAAAACTTCCATCAGGCTAAGATTAATGCCTTCGGGTATTTCAACCGGGGCGCGGTGACCCTCCCTGTCTTCAATAAGTAAGTTGATCATGGTTAAAACTCGGTTACGCCGTAAACGGTAGTGTATTTGAAACTTAGCTTTTGTTCGGGGTAAACATATTTAAACGCGCTCTGGGCCATCAGGGCAGCTTCGTGGAAACCGCATAATATCAGCTTTAATTTCCCCGGATAGGTGTTGATATCGCCTATGGCATAAATACGTTCCACACTGGTGCTGTAGTCGCGGGTGTTTACTACAATGGCCGAGAAGTCGATGTTCAGTCCCCAATTGGCAATAGGGCCCAGCTTGGGGCTAAGGCCAAACAGCGGGATCAAATGATCGGCAGCTATGTGGCTCGCCTCGTTATTGCGGTCAAGCAGGGTTATCTCCTGTAAATGGCCTTCGCCGGTTAAGGCAACCACGTTCGATTTCAGGATCAGGTCTATCTTGCCTTCGCGGGCCAGTTCAAATACTTTTTCGGCAGAGTCAGGCACACCCCTGAAGGTATCGCCACGGTGAACCAGCGTAACCCGTTCGGCAACATTGGCTAAAAATATAGCCCAGTCAAGCGCCGAATCACCGCCACCGGCCAGTACCACTTTGCGGTCGCGGAACATTTCGGGGTTTTTAACCATGTAAGCCACGCCCTTGCCTTCAAATTCCAGCAAACGGTCAATCTCCGGCTTACGGGGCTCAAAGCAGCCCAGTCCGCCGGCTATAACAACCACCTGGCAGTGTACGGTAGTGCCGTCATTGGTTTGTATAAAGTAAGAGCCGTCATCATTTTTTGTCAGTGTTTCTACCCGCTCACCCAGACTAAAAGTAGGGTGGAAGGGGGCTCCCTGTTCCATCAGCCTGTCCACGAGCTGCTGGGCGGTTATATCAGGATAACCGGGGATATCATAAATAGGTTTGTGCGGGTAAATTTCAGAAAGCTGACCGCCAACCTGGGGCAATACATCAATTAAATGGCAGCGCATTTTTAGTAGGCCTGCCTCAAAAACGGCAAATAAACCCACCGGGCCTGCGCCTATAATGCAAATATCGGTACTAATATGTTCCATAAAATCGCTTTTTAGTAAGCGCTCAAATGTGGATACAAAGCAGCCCTGATACAAATGATATTAAGTAATGTATGATTACTTATAGTTATAATTGGCCAGGCAAAAACGCTTGAAAAGATCAATCAATTTGTTGTTTTTGCCATGCAGCTGAATAAACTGAAAGGTACGGAAAATCTCCATTCCCTTTATTTCGATAATGCTAAGCTCGTTATATTTCAGCTCACTTAATACCGACTGGATAGACAGGAAAGTGGCCGTTTCTGAATATAAAAGGTACTGTTTTATGGCGATGCTGCTCTCCAGTTGGATCTCAATGTTCAGGTCCTTGGGGCCGATATGCTCCTCGGCCAGGGCATTAAATATTACATCAAGCGTGCCAGACCCGGCCTCGCGCAGCACCAACGGGATGTCCAATAATTGCTTAGGGGTGATCTCGGCCTTTTTTGATAACTTATTGTTTGCCTTGGTTACCAATACAATTTCGTCTTTGGCAAAAGGCGAGTAGGCCAGTTGCGGTGAGTGGGCAGCTCCTTCTACTATGGCTACATCTATTTTTTCGTCCAGTATCAGCTGCGAAATATGATCGGTATTACCCTGTATAAAATTGAAGGTAACTTCGGGATATGTTTTTTTAAAGAGTGCCAGTATTTTAGGCAAAATAGTTTGGGCCACGGTGGTGCTGGCGCCAATGTGTAGGGTGCCCGCTTCAATATTGTTCAACTGGGCCAGTTCGGTTTCAAGGGCGGTATAGGTTTGGAATATCTTTTCGGCATATTGTACCAGCACTTTGCCGGCTACGGTAAGCGCTATGTTGTTGCCATTGCGTTTAAACAGCTGTATGCTCAACTGCTGCTCCAGCTCCTTAATGTGCTTGGTAACAGCAGGCTGGGTAATAAACAACTCGTGGGCGGCCTTGGTAAAACTTAACCTTTGTGCAACAGTATAAAAAACCTTTAACCTGAAATCGAAAATCATTGGGTTAAATTTAGTGGTTTTAAAGCATAAAACACTGTTGGCTATTCCCCGGAATGGTCAGAAAAAGTGCTACAAGGCGTTACGGTGCACATAATTACCAGCAAACAACCCAGCAATATGGCTCTTGTAAAAAGGTAAATAAACGTTTCCATTGGATATAAGATTGATGTGTTGGTGAAATGTTACAGTGGTAAGTGTTTTGGAAGAAAAAAAAGCTTGGGGAGAGTGCGATTCCTTCCCTGGGGAAGGGGAGGTAGGGGTTTATTGAACTATTAAATATAATCAGGCGTATAAAAAACCCCTCCCTGCCACTGCACAATCCGGCACACCCCTCCCGTGGGGAGGGAATGGAAAACGGGCGCACAATCTACTAATGTTTGCCTGTGAGGACTTGGGGAAAAATAAATCGCGGTAATCCTTTAATCCGATGAATCAAGGTTCAGACAAAGTGATTGCGCGTGGAAACCCCTCCCTGCCCATACACTATCCAACGCACCCCTCCCGTGGGGAGGGAATGGAAAGCATCCCGCCATTGATATAAAAATTCCTTAATTTCCCCAGCAAAATCATCATCCCATGCAAAACGACCTGCAGCAAATTTTTGGCCATATTGATATCTACCTGTTTGATCAGTTATTGAAGGGGCGCTTTAATGATTGCAAAACCGTGCTGGATGCGGGCTGTGGCGGCGGGCGTAACCTGGTGTATTTTCTGAAAAATAATTATGAAGTATATGGGGTAGACCAAAGTGCCGAAGCTGTTGCCATAGTTAAGCAACTATCGGCCCTGTTGGCCCCGACTAATGCGCCAGGTAATTTTAGTGTGACCGGGGTGGAGGATCTGCCCTTCACTGACGACTTTTTCGATCTGGTTATTTGCAGCGCGGTACTGCATTTCGCCCAAAACCAACAGCATTTTGATAGTATGGTGCGCTCCCTTTGGCGGGTATTAAAGCCGGGTGGTTATTTGTTTACCAGGCTGGCTTCGGATATTGGCATTGAAACCCTGGTGCATAGCACAGGGAATGGCCGGTACCTGCTTCCCGATGGTTCCGAACGGTTTTTGGTAAATGAACAAACTCTGCTCCAGTACACCCATGAATTAAACGGGACACTTTATGAACCTATAAAAACCACCAATGTGCAAAACCTGCGCAGTATGACCACCTGGTGCATACAGAAAAAATAGATTGCCTCCCACGTATTAATTCATTGTTAATTAATAAAATAGTATATTTTTGGTGTATAGCTTTTTAAGTTAACCCAATTAATGCCGCCGCATACCCTAAAACTATTTTTACTGCTGATTTTTACACTGACTTTTAGCAGCGTTATAGCACAAAAAAAAACGAGGATTTTAAAAGATGCCGCTGTCGCCATCTGTAGCGGTAGTTTGGGCGATCCGGTATTTAATCAGGATTTTGGAACAGGTGCAGGTGTTGGCGATCAATTACCTGATGGTGTTACGAATTTAACATACGTATCCAACTGTCCGAACGATGGGTCATATACCATTACGCATTATAGCGGTGGTTGTCATAATACCTGGCATACCGTTTATACAGATCATACAGGCAATGGCAACGGTTTTTTTATGATGATAAATGCCAGTTACGCGCCGAGTGTTTTTTTTACCCAGCAGGCACCTGTATTATGCGAAAATACTACCTATGAGTTTTCGGCCTATGTACTAAACTTACTAACGGCTGCTGCAAGTGATAATACAGTTATACATCCCGATATTGAGTTTTCGGTTGAAACTATTGATGGCGCCGTATTAGCTACTTATGATACCGGTATTATACCCCCAACAGCAGGTCCGGTGTGGGTGAAGGAAGGCTTGTTTTTTACCACGCCCGCCAATACCACACAGGTTGTTGTAAAAATGATCAATAAAGCGCCGGGGGGTAATGGTAATGATCTGCTGCTTGATGACATCACTTTCAGGGCCTGCGGACCGGTCATAAAAACCGGTTTTAATACCGTAACAGCCAATCAGCCCCAAAATCAGTGCGTAGGCGAATCCAAAACTTACATCTTAAAATCGGAGGTTGGCGAAGGATATATCAATCCCAGAATGCAATGGCAAATAAACACAGGCGATGGAAACGGATGGGTTGACATTGCCGGTGCAACTTCAGATGCTTACACTTTTATACAGGGTGCGGGCACTTTCGGAACTTATCAATATAGGCTTGCGGCTGCGGCGGGTCAAAATATAACATCGGCACATTGCCGGGTTTTTTCTGACCCCCTTACGGTTACGGTAAACGCTTACCCGGTGGTACCAACTATACAACCGCAAATAGCCTGTGAAGGAGATGCTGTGAGTTTAGAGGCAGGTGGCGGGGCAAGTTATTTGTGGAGGGGGCCCGGGGTAACTGCTGCTAATAAAAATCAAAATCCGCTTATTATTAATGCGGTAACTCCTGCCGATGCAGGTAATTACTCAGTCATTGTAACTTCGGCAGCGGGTTGTTCAACATCTGCCTCAACAACACTTGCCGTACATTTAAAACCGGTTGTTACTTTAGATGCCATACCATCAGGTATTTGTAAAGGAGCTTCCATACCGCTTAAGGCATCTGCCCCAGGTAATAATCAATACAGCTGGACACCCACAACCGGCTTGTCTGATCCATTCTCACAAAATCCTATTGCTAACCCGGCCGATACCACAATTTACACCGTTAAAGTAACTGATGCTGATAATAACTGTTTTGAAACAAAAACAGTAACGGTTAATGTGCTGCCCCCGCCGGTTGCCAATGCCGGAGGCGATAAAAAGATATTTGAAGGCCAATCTGTTAAGCTGGATGGCTCTGCCAAAAGTGGCGATGTATTTTATTGGACACCGGCCGATTACCTGAGCGATCCGCAATCACTAACCCCGCTTGCTAACCCCACTGATGATAAAATTTATACCCTGCACGTAACGTCAAATTTTAATTGTGGTATTGATACAAACAGTGTTTTTGTTAGGGTTTATAAAAAGATAGTGATCCCCAATACATTTTCGCCCAATGGCGATGGCCGGAATGATCTTTGGGATATTGAAGCGCTGGTAACCTATCCCCAAAGTTTGTTAACAGTTTATAACCGTTATGGGCAGCAGGTTTTTAGAAGTATAGGCTATGATCATCCCTGGCGGGGTACTTACAATGGTACCGTATTACCACCAGGCACCTACTATTATGTGATCGATCTTAAAAGCGGCGCGCCTTTATTATCCGGTTGGGTGCAGATCATAAGGTAAGCCTCACCCAAATTCGAAGAATTGTCATTTCGAACGGTAGAGAGAAATCTTATGCGACTTTTCATGCGGACTTTGTATAGTGTAGAAGATTTCTCTTTCGCGCCTCCCTCATTCCCCCTTAGCTCTATCGAAATGACAATTCTTCGAATTTAGGTGAGGCCATACTCATTATAAATAGCTATTTATATTAAATACTAACTGTAATGCTACTACTTTTATATATGCATCACGAACATCACTTACAAAGCTCAGATATTATCAGGGATATTGTTATTGGCATGTCTGACGGATTAACGGTGCCCTTTGCACTGGCCGCCGGATTAAGCGGGGCCGTAAATTCATCGCATATTGTGATCACGGCCGGTATTGCCGAAATTGTTGCCGGTTCCATAGCGATGGGACTGGGTGGTTTTTTGGCCGGCCGAACCGAGGTTGACCATTATGCATCTGAACTGAAACGTGAATATGCGGAGGTAGAAAAAGTGCCCGAGCAGGAAAAAATGGAAGTAAAGGAGGTGTTTGCCGCCTTTGGCCTGTCAGCAAAACTACAGCATGAGGTTGCCGAAGAAATGGCAAAGGATAAAGATAAATGGGTTGATTTTATGATGCGTTATGAACTTGGCCTGGAAGAGCCGAAGGCAAACCGGGCTACACAAAGTGCCATAACCATTGGCTTATCATATATTGTCGGGGGGATTATTCCGCTATCACCCTATTTTTTTATTGCCGATTCGCTGCAGGCTTTGTATTATTCTTGTGGCATTACCATGATTTGCCTGTTTATATTTGGCTATTTTAAAAGTAAAGTAACTGGCCAGCCAAAAATAAAGGGCGCTTTGAAAGTACTATTCATAGGCGCCATAGCCGCTGCCGCCGCGTTCTTAATGGCAAAACTTATCACGGGGTAATATCAAAATTTTATAAACTTATCTATCTGCTCGTTGGTAAATTTCAGGGTGTCGGCATTTAAAAGCTGTCCATTTTGGTCCATTTCCTTATTTATGGAGGCTATGTGGATCTTTAACGACATGGTATTGAGGTGGATGTAATGGCAAACGCCTGTAAAATGATCAATGCCCCTAATGTTACCATATTTTCCTGATGACAGACCAACCAGGGCGGCTTTCTTTTCATAAAAGCTTTCTGGGTAAGCGCAGGCATCAATAAATACCTTCAGTACACCCGGAAAGCTGCCGTTATACTCCGGTATTATAAATAAAAATTTATCTGTTCGGGTAATAATATCCTGTATAGGCATAAACTCGGGGCTCCGTTTGCCATAAAGATCAGTTTGAATTAAATTGGCCGGCAATTCGGCAAGTGATAATAAACCTGCCTCTGTTCCTTTTTCGCGAAGTTTTTGCTGATAATACTGAGCAAGTTTAAGTGTATGGCTGCCGGGGCGGTTTGTTGCTGATATTATAGTGATCATTTAGTAGTTTTGATTTATTGAATTGCTGAATTATTGATTTTTGGTCTTCGATAATGAATAGTTTATAAATTTAATATCATTCAATAAGTCGATAATTCGGTAATTCAATAATTAATATTGTTTGTAAATTGCCGAAACCTGTGGATTTCGGAATTGTTTTAAATCCGTATCTTTATCACCAGATAAAAACTTTACGAAAGTAGAAATTTCTAATTCTATTTAGCGTTGTTATAAATCATTGAAATATAAATTTTTGAAAATATAGAATGAGTAAAATAATTGCTTTAGCCAACCAGAAAGGTGGCGTAGGAAAAACTACATCATCTATAAATCTGGCTGCAAGTTTGGCCGTATTAGATTTTAAAACCTTGTTGGTTGACGCCGATCCGCAGGCTAATTCAACATCGGGGATTGGTTTTGACCCCCGTAACATTAAGAATAGTATTTATGAGTGTATCATTAACCAGGTTGATCCTCATGAAGCTATCCAAAAAACAGACACCCCTAATCTTGATCTGCTACCGGCGCATATTGACCTGGTAGGTGCCGAGATTGAGATGATTAACCTGAGTGGGCGCGAATATAAAATGAAACAGGTATTTGAAGCTGTGCGCAATGAATATGATTTTATCATTATTGATTGTTCGCCTTCATTGGGTTTGATCACCATTAACGCGTTAACCGCTGCCGACTCGGTAATTATACCGGTACAGTGCGAGTATTTCGCGTTAGAGGGTTTGGGCAAATTGTTAAACACCATTAAAATTGTACAATCGCGCTTAAACCCGCAATTGGAAATTGAAGGTATACTGCTTACCATGTACGATGTGCGCCTGCGCTTATCAAACCAGGTGGTTGACGAAGTTAAAACGCATTTTGAGGATATGGTTTTTGATACCATTATTCAGCGTAATACACGGTTAAGCGAAGCTCCAAGCTTTGGCGTATCGGTAATTATGCATGATGCAACCTGTAAGGGGGCAATAAATTATTTGAACCTGGCACGCGAAATTATTGAGAAAAATGGCCTGACAAAAAGCGAGGCAAAAACAGAAACAGCAACAGTGTAAGCAATGAGTAGTGAAAGAAGAAATGCCCTGGGCAAAGGATTAAGTGCGCTGTTGAATGACTCTGTAAACGTACAACCGTATAATAAAACTAAGGATAACAATAAAGATAGGGAAGCCTCAACATCAGCAGTTGAGGTTAACAGCCTGGGATCGGTAAATGAGATACAACTGGCCGAGATCGAGGTAAACCCTTTTCAGCCCCGTACTGATTTTGATGAGCAGGCCCTGGCCGAACTGGCCGACTCCATTAAATTACAGGGGCTTATACAGCCTATAACTGTAAGGCGTGTTAACGCGCATAAATACCAGCTCATATCTGGCGAGCGTCGTTTCCGTGCATCAAAAATAGCTGGTTTAACACAAATACCGGCATATGTGCGCACGGCCAATGACCAGCAAATGCTGGAAATGGCACTGATTGAAAATATTCAGCGCGAAAACCTGAATGCCATTGAAGTGGCCCTTAGCTTTCAGCGTATGATTGAGGAGTGTAACCTTAAACAGGAAGAACTGGGCGACAGGGTGAGCAAAAACCGATCGACAGTTACCAATTACCTGCGCCTGTTAAAATTGCCGCCAAGTATACAGGCATCTATTCGTGATGGGGCAATTAGCATGGGTCATGCCAAGGCGCTTATCACTATTGAAGACCCCGCCAAACAATTATATTTACATCAGCATATTATTCAGCAAGGTTTATCCGTTCGTAAGGTTGAAGAATTAGTTCGTGACATGCAAAAGGCGCCGGTAAAAAAAGAGGGCAAACAACCCGAACCGGTATCCTATCAATTGCAAAAAATACAAGACGACCTGGCTTCAAAGTTTAGTACACGGGTAACACTTAAGGTGGGCAGCAGGGGCAATGGCGTTATTGAAATACCATTCCTTTCAGAAGATGATCTGGGCCGTATCCTTGAGATGCTGGATTGGTAAAAATTAGTATCAGGTTTTAATATCAAGTATCAGGATTTTTGAAAGTGTATAAAAATGCAATGTCATGATACTAACTACTTGCTACTTCAATTGTATTCTTTTAAAAATGTATAAATTTTTGTTTGTTATTGGGTTTATCACAGTATTTACCTTTGCGGCTCAAGCGCAGGTAACAGATACGACTGTGGTGGGCAAAAGTGATACGGTGAGGAAAGCTTCAAATACAGCGCCTGGCTCTTTTGCTCCTCCCATAAAAAAGGAAAAAACCTATCATCCCGATAGCTTGCACAGCCCGCATAAGGCAGTAATGCATTCCCTGATGGTGCCCGGATGGGGACAATTATATAACCACCGCTGGTGGAAAGTGCCTATTATTTATGGCGGTGTGGGTTTGCTGGCTGCGGCCGTAATATTTAATCAGAAATATTATACCCAGTTTATAACCCTTGCAAAGTATAAGCGACAAGGTATTGCGCCCGGTCCAAATGATAAATATTATGCCGAATACAATGCGTATGGAAGTGGTGTTTCTGAATCGGATTTTGCAAGTGCCGCTGATGGTAACAGGCGTAACCGCGACCTAAGCATACTTGGTATTTTGGCCACATGGGGCATTCAAACCATTGATGCTTATATTGATGCCAAATTCATTCACTCCTATACGGTTGATAATGACCTGGCCATAAAGGTTACACCTGGTGTTTTAAACCAGCCAGTTTATGCACAAAGTACTAATGTCTCTTTTATTCCGGCTATAAAAATTACCTTTACGTTTTAGGATTGGTATCAAGTAGCCAGTATCAAGTATCACGATTTTTTAAAGAAATAAAGAAATTGAAGTATCCTTGATATGTGCTACTTAAATATACCAAAAAAGGCAGCGGTCTTGATACTAAATACTTGATACTAAAAAATATGAAGATAGCATTACTGGGCTATGGAAAAATGGGCAAGATCATCGAAAAGATCGCCATTGGCCGCAAGCATGAAATTGTTTTAACTATTGATCATGATAACCTGCATGATCTTACTGCCGAAAATTTACAAAAAGCCGATGCGGTAATTGAGTTTACCACGCCATCATCTGTATTGGGCAATATTGACCATTGCTTTAACGCGGGAGTACCTATTGTAGTAGGCACAACCGGATGGTATGATAAAATACCCGAAATAAAACAAAGATGCGAGCAGGATGGCAATTCATTAATGTATGCATCAAACTTTAGTGTTGGGGTAAATATATTTTTTCATGTTAACCGTTTGCTGGCCAAAGTAATGAACCGTTACCCGTACTATGATGTGCAGGTTGAAGAAATTCATCATACCCAAAAAATGGATGCGCCAAGCGGTACGGCCATAACCATTGCCGAAGGTATCATTGAAAACCTTGATTCAAAACGGGAGTGGATCAACGTGTTAACTACCGATGACAAAGATGATGATGAAACAGTTACAGAAAACCAGTTGCTGATCGAATCTATGCGTATTGATAACATTCCGGGTACACATACCGTTATTTATGATTCAGAAGTTGATATGATTGAATTTAAACATACCGCGCATAACCGTAATGGCTTTGCCTTAGGCGCTGTATTGGCAGCCGAATGGATCCACGATAAAAAAGGTTTTTATTCGGTGGAGGCCATGTTTGATTTTAATAGCTAATTACGTTATCAATAAATGGATACAGGAGCTTATATTGGGGTTTACATTATTACGGCCCCTTTATTAATTTTAATGACCATAGGCTTCTGGCAATTGTTTAAAAAGGCCGGTCGTGCCGGTTGGGAAGCCCTGGTTCCTGTTTACGGTACCTATATTATGCTAAAAATTAGCGGCAGGCCATGGTGGCTGCTATTGCTGCTTATTATACCCGGTGTAGGCATTATAGTTGAATTAGGCATTTACATTGATTTTATAAAATCATTTGGTAAAACAAAACTGCGCCAGCAGGCCGCAGGCGTGCTGCTGGGGTTCATTTACTTACCTAAATGGGGGTTTGATGAAAAAACCAGTTATTTAGGCGCTTCGGCAAGTGCCGAGTTTCAGGAAAAATACAGGCAGGACCTTAAAAGGTCATCGGCCCGGGAGTGGACCGAGGCCGTCATTTTCGCTGTAGTGGCCGCCACGCTGATCCGCTCGCTTTTTATCGAGGCCTATACCATACCAACCCCTTCAATGGAAAGCTCGCTTCTGGTGGGCGATTTTTTATTTGTAAGCAAAGTTAATTATGGCGCCCGTTTGCCCATGACACCTGTAGCCTTTCCGTTTGCACATCATACCATGCCACTTACGGGCACCAAAGCCTATTGGGATGGCATCAAATTACCATATTTTCGTTTGCCTGGTTTAAGTGAAATAAAAAAAGGCGATGTAGTGGTGTTTAATTATCCGATGGATGCCGATTCGCCATTTTACAGGCCGGTTGATAAGCGTGAAAATTATATTAAACGTTGTCAGGGTGCCCCCGGCGATACCCTTAGCCTCATTGATGCCCGGGTATATGTGAACGGCAAACCTGCCACAATGCCCCCACACGGCGAAATGGAATACATGGTACGCGCTGATGACAGCAGGTTTGATCCACAGATGATATATGAGCTGCATTTGTCAGATATTCAGCAATTCACCAATCGGGATTACATGATGAATATGACGGAGCATTCGGCCCAAATGCTTAAGGGATATTCGAATATAAAAACAGTTACACCCAATGTACGATTAAGAGGGGTTTATGACCCCGAAATATTTCCTCATAACCCGCGTTACAGGTGGAACGTTGATAATTTTGGCCCCATCATTATCCCCAAAAAGGGTTGGACTGTAAAGCTGGACAGTCTTACGCTGCCATTTTATAGCCGGGCCATTGCAGTTTATGAAAATAATAAGCTGCAGGTTAATGGGAACGACATCACCATAAATGGCAAAAAAACAAATAGCTATACCTTTAAAATGAACTATTACTGGATGATGGGCGATAATCGCCATAATTCCGAAGATTCGCGTTTTTGGGGTTTTGTACCTGAAGATCATATTGTAGGTAAAGCTTTGTTTGTGTGGATGAGCTGGGATGCAACTTCGCCATCGGCTAATAAGATCAGATGGAGCCGCTTGTTTAGGGGAATAAACTGATAGATGTTAGATGTGCAGATGTTTGGTAACATATAGCTTACATAACAGTCATAGGTAATAAAAAATAATTATATACATTTAAAAAATCTGCACATTTGAAATTTGCACATCAAAATACATGAACTGGAAATTCTGGAAAAAAGATAAAAGCAAAACCAAGAAAAAAAAAGGCGCGGTTCGTGAGTGGGCCGATGCCATTGTTTTTGCAGTTATAGCCGCTACGCTGATCCGTACACTTTTTATTGAGGCATATGTGATCCCCAGCGGATCAATGGAAAGCTCCCTGTTAATTGGCGATTATTTATTTGTAAGCAAGGTAAATTACGGAGCACGTACACCCATAACACCAGTGGCCTTTCCGTTTACGCACCATACTATTCCTTATACCAATATGAAAGCTTATTGGGATGGTGTTCAATTACCTTATTACCGTTTACCGGGTTTAAGCGATATTAAAAAGGGCGACATTGTGGTTTTTAACCAGCCAATGGAGGCCGATTCGCCTTACTTCAGACCGGTTGACAAACGCGAAAATATCATTAAGCGCTGTCAGGGAACCCCTGGCGATACCCTGAGCCTGGTTGATGCCCAGGTTTATATTAACGGTAAAGCCGAAACCACCGCCCCCCACGGCGAAATGACCTATGTGGTAAAAAGCGATGGCAGCCAGATAAATCCGCAGCTGATTGATGAGCTGCATTTAACCGATATGGCGTCTATCAACAATACCGATTTTAAGACCAACACAACAGTAGCCTCGGCCAATAAATTAAAGGGGTATTCAAATATCAAATCAGTAACGGCTGATGTTGCTCCAAAAGGGATTGATGACCCGCTTAACCCGGTTTACCCGGTTAAGTATCCACGTTATAAAATAACACCGGCTTTTCCTCATTATACCTGGAATATAGATAATTACGGCCCTATCATTATCCCTAAAAAAGGGTGGACAGTAAAGCTGGATAGTTTAACATTCCCCATTTATGGTCGCGCTATTGAAATTTATGAACATAATAAAGTAAAAGTAGTAGGCAAGGATATATTTATAAATGATAAAAAAGCCGATACTTACACCTTTAAAATGAACTACTACTGGATGATGGGCGATAACCGCCATAATTCAGAAGATTCGCGGTACTGGGGATTTTTACCCGAGGACCATGTAGTAGGCAAGGCATTATTTACCTGGATGAGCATTGATAGTACTGCCTCTTTTGTAAATAAGATACGCTGGAGCAGGTTGTTTAGAGGGATACATTAATTGATAAAATAATATAAAGCTAATAAAGTGAACGTTGTAGAATTTGTAATTGCATTTATAATACTGATCATTTTGCCTTATGTAGGCTTATGGAAACTATTTGAAAAAGCCGGAGAGCCGGGTTGGCAGGCTATCATTCCCCTCTATAATTTTTATGTAATGATCAAACTAAGCGGCCGGCCGGCCTGGTGGTTTATACTGCTGCTTATTCCCGGTCTTGGTTTCTTAGTAGCTATAGGCATCGTAGTTGATTTTGTAAAATCATACGGAAAATTTTCATTAAGCGAACACATTGCAGGTGTAGCCCTATCTTTCATATATTTCCCTAAATGGGGTTTTGATAAAAATACCAAATACTTAGGCAAGTCGGCAAGCCCGGAGTTCAGGGAAAAATATAAGATCTCCCTTAAAAAAACTGCCGCACGCGAATGGGCCGATGCTATTATTTTCGCGGTAATTGCCGCTACGCTGATACGTACTTTTTTTATTGAGGCTTATGTAATTCCCAGCGCATCAATGGAGAGCTCTTTATTAATTGGCGATTACCTGTTTGTAAGCAAGGTTAACTATGGCGCCCGCTTGCCCATGACGCCTTTAGCTTTCCCTTTTGCGCACCATACCATGCCGCTTATTGGTACCAAGGCCTATTGGGATGGTGTTGAGCTGCCCTATTACCGCTTACCCGGTCTTAGCGATGTTAAAAAAGGCGACGTAGTGGTTTTTAACTACCCTATGGATGCCGATTCGCCTTTGTACAGGCCGGTTGATAAACGCGAAAATTATATAAAACGCTGCCAGGGCACACCTGGCGATACCCTGAGTGTGGTTGATGCACAGGTTTTTATAAATGGTAAAGCTGCTATTACACCACCACATGGCGAAATGAAATACGTGGTACAATCAGATGGCAGCGAGATTAATCCTCAACTGATCAGTGATTTGCACTTATCAGATATTGCACCTGTTAATAACACCACTTTTAAGGTTAATACAACAGCACAATCAATTAAAGCTTTAAAAGGTTACTCAAATATTAAAGCCATTACACCCGATATTACACCCAGGGGGGCAGCAGATCCGTTAAATACGGTTTATCCTGAATTGTTCCCTAAATATAAGATCACACCAAACTTCCCAAATTTTAAGTGGAACGTGGATAATTATGGTCCTATCATTGTGCCTAAACGTGGGTGGACAGTGAAGCTGGATAGTTTAACATTCCCGGTTTATGGTCGTGCTATTGAGATATACGAAGGTAACAAGGTGCAGGTAGTTGGCAAGGATATCCTGATCAATGGTGTAAAAACCGACAGCTATACCTTTAAACTAAACTATTACTTTATGATGGGCGATAACCGCCACAACTCCGAAGATTCACGTTTCTGGGGTTTTGTGCCAGAAGATCACATTGTAGGTAAAGCCCTGTTTATTTGGATGAGTATTGATGATCAGGCTTCCTTCCTGAACAAAATAAGGTGGAGCAGGTTGTTTAATCTGATACATTAAGCCCCCTAAAGCCCCCTAATCCCCTGAAGGGGGAACTAAAGGTTTTGATGCCCGCTTGTTTATTGAGCGGGCATTTTTGTTTGATAATAGGGATGATACCCTCTCCGCGCGTCATTGCTGAGGTACGAATCAAACAATAAACTTTTGTCATTCTGAGCATAGCGAAGAATCTAATCTACAACATGCATAGTTCATGAACAGATCCTTCGCTATGTTCAGGATGACAATTTGAGAGAAGCAATGACGTGGTTTTTAAAGGCAATCCATCAGGACTATCAATTCCCCCTTCAGGGGGTTAGGGGGCTCACCCCAAACCGCTCGGCCAATGCATTCAGATCAGTAACCACGGCATCAACCAGCGGGATACCGTTAATGCTCCGGTGATTTTCGGCTTCCAGTTCGGGTTCGCCGGGGATAATAACTTTTTGCATCGGATCAACCGTGGTAGAGGTTTTGAAGCGGGCTATCCAGTTATCCAGGTGCGATTTAAATTCATCAACCGGACGAAAGCCATCAACCCGCATGGCACCTACAAAATGCCCTATGCCTTTCCCAACCGGGTTTTCGGGGGGATCAAGAAAAGCTACAAACGGCGGCACCCAGGGCCCGTAATTGGCACCCGATAACACTGCCGATAAAATATCAACCGTAGCGCTCAACCCAAAACCTTTATGGCTGCCGTGATCGCGGTCGCTGCCCAACGGCAACAGGGAACCGCCCGATTTTAAAGCATGGGGATCAGTAGTATAATTGCCTCGCTTATCCTGTATCCAGCCTTCGGGCACTTGTTTGCCTAAACGCTGGGCAATCTCCAGCTTGCCATTGGCTGCGGCAGAGGTAGCCAGATCAACCACCACAGGCGGGTAATGGCCTGCGGGGAAGGCATAGCACATAGGGTTTGTGCCTAAAAGGCGCTCGTTAGAGTAAGTTGGCGCCACCAGCGGACTTGCATTGGTCATAGCAAAACCTATCATATCTTTTTCAACCGCCATTAACGCGTGATAACCTGCAATACCAAAATGGTTGGAGTTGCGTACCGATACCCATCCTGAGCCATATAGTTCGGCTTTTTTAATGGCCACCTGCATGGCATAGGGAGCAACCACCAGGCCCAGGCCCGCGTCGCCGTCAACGGTGGCCGTGGTAGGCGTTTCGTGAACTATCCTGATGTCGGGTTTGGGATTAATGCGGTTCTTTTCCCATAGCCTCACATAGCCGCTCAGTCGTGCCACCCCATGCGAGTCAATCCCCCGCAAATCGGAACGCAGCAAAACATCGGCAGCAAGGGTTGCATGTTCGGTACTGCAACCAATGGCCAGAAAAATATTTTGTGTAAAAACACGCAGGGTTGATGGGTTTATAAGCATGGTATGAAAATTATTTAAACATCGTCATTGCGAGGCACGAAGCAATCCCCAATTAGCAGAGCCGCTCTGTAGAGCATAGAGATTGCTTCGTGCCTCGCAATGACGATGGGGTGAGTAGTAGTTTTCTAACGGATAAATATATCAATTATCCAGTCGCTTTAGCAACTCCAACCCTTGTGCCCACTCGCCATGGCCCGATGCTACATTGATATGACCGGCATCGCCGATATTAACCAGCTCGCTGCCCCAACTGTTGGCAAACAGGTGTGCCCGTTCAGTACTTACATAATAATCATTACTGCTGGCCACTACTATACTTTTAAAAGGGAGTTTTATTAAAGGTACAGGTGTAAAGCCGGTGGTGCCTGATGGGTAGGTATCAGCTTCGGTATCGCTGGGAGCAACCAGTAAGGCACCTTTTATGCTCACGTTATATTTTTGCGCCCAATAAGCTATGGCGGTGCAAGCCAGACTGTGCCCCACCAATATTATATTGCCCGGGTCGTGCTGCTGTGCATAACTATTTAGGGTAGTTATCCAATCGGTGCAAATGGGGGTTTCCCAGTCTTGCTGCTCAATGCGGTCAAAATTAAATTGCTTTTCCCATAGGGATTGCCAGTGTGCAGGGCCCGAGTTACCCAAGCCCGGATGAGTGAGGATGGTAGATTGAAAGATCATTTTATAAATATAACTATCAAAACATATTAACTCCCCCTTTAGGGGGCTGGGGGGCTTCCGCTATTTCCTTGATCACTTTGTTCCGTTTTTCTAAAAGCCGGGTCATATACCATTTTAAAAAAACGAGGTTGGCCACATGTCCCCAAAAACCATGTGGCGATTCAAACATAAATATATCCTTCATCAGGGTTTGATCTTTTACGGGGAAAAAGTAATGCTCATGCCTGAAACTTTTAAACGCGCCTTCCATCATTTCGTCGGTAAAGAAGTTGGGATATTGAAACTCGGTGATCTTTGAAGTTAAAGTTTGCCATTTGCCCAAATGCCTGGCCCGCCAGGTAACGGATTCGCCTAATTCAATCAAGCCGCTGGTGCGCCCTGCTATGGCTGTTTCGCCGGTTTGCCGGGTTGAAGCTACATGGACATCAATGCTCCTGGCCAGGTCAAAACATTGCTGAATGGGAGCATTAATGTGGGTAGCTAATTCAATTATGGGCATATATATTGTGATTACACCGATTTTAACGGATGATTACACCGATTTTAATTGATAAGATGATTCACTGATTAATCCACACGGGCTAATCGGTGAAATCAAAAACCATCGGTGGAATCACAAAATACAGTTTAAAATTCCGCATTCTTCGGGAACCTTGGGAAAGGGATCACATCGCGGATGTTGCCCATGCCGGTTACAAACAGTACCAAACGTTCAAATCCCAGGCCAAACCCGGCATGCGGACAAGTACCGAAACGGCGGGTATCCAGGTACCACCAAAGTTCATCCTTAGGGATGTCCATTTCGTCCATACGTTGTTCCAGTTTATCCAAACGCTCCTCACGCTGCGATCCACCTATAATTTCGCCAATGCCAGGGAACAGGATATCCATGGCACGTACGGTTTCGCGGCCGTTGGCATCAGGTTCGTTCTGGCGCATGTAAAATGCTTTGATCTCCTTAGGGTAATCGGTCAGGATCACCGGTTTTTTAAAGTGTTTTTCAACCAGGTAACGCTCATGTTCACTTTGCAGGTCGGTTCCCCAGCCTTCAACCGGGTACTGGAACTTTTTCTTTTTGTTCGGGGTCGATTCTTTTAAGATCTCAATAGCCTCGGTATAGGTAAGACGCTCAAAATCATGATCCAAACAAAACTGCAGTTTCTCCAGCAGGCTCATTTCCTGGCGTTCGTTCTGTGGTTTTTGCTTTTCCTCTTCCTGCAGGCGCTGGGTCAAAAACTCCATATCGTCGGCGTTCTTATCCAGTGTGTATTTGATCACATATTTCAGCATGTCCTCGGCAAGGTCCATGTTGTCGTTCAGGTCATTAAAGGCAACCTCAGGCTCAATCATCCAAAACTCGGCCAGGTGGCGGGTAGTGTTTGAATTTTCCGCACGGAAGGTTGGGCCAAATGTATAAATATCGCTCAGGGCCATTGCACCAAGTTCGCCTTCTAATTGACCGGATACGGTAAGGTTGGTAGGGCGACCAAAAAAGTCTTGTTTAAAATCAATCTCGCCGGTATCTGTTTTAGGGATGTTATCCAGGTCAAAGTTGGTTACATGGAAAGTTTCACCCGCGCCTTCTGCATCTGATGCAGTGATAACAGGTGTATGCAGGTAAACAAACCCACGCTCCTGAAAAAACTGGTGTACCGCGAAAGCCAGGCTATTGCGCACCCGGAATATCGCCCCAAAAGTATTGGTACGGAAACGCAGGTGGGCGTGTTCCCTTAAAAACTCCAGGCTATGTTTTTTAGGCTGGATAGGATATTTTTCAGGATCGCTATCGCCCAGTACTTCAATATCAGTTGCTATAACTTCAACTGTTTGGCCTTTACCCTGTGAGGCTACCAGTTTACCAGCAACGCTTAAAGCGGCGCCAACTGTGATACGTTTCAAAAGGGCAGGGTCGGTGTTTTCAAAGTCAACAACAATTTGGATGTTGTTATTAGTTGAGCCATCATTCAAAGCAATAAAACGATTAGAACGGAAGGAGCGTACCCATCCCTTAACTGTTACATCAATTTCTGTTTGCTGGCTCTGCAGCAATGCTTTGATCTTTACTCGCTGGCTCATATAGTATGTTTTTTAGAGCCGCAAAAATACAATTAATTATGTAAAGCCACCTTGAATTTTCCGCTTAAAAAGCTAATACTATCAGGCTGAGAACCTGCCGGGTTGTCAAAGGTTTTAACAAATTTAAGATCAAAATAACCCTGCAGTATTTTGTCGGTTGCATTAAATGCAACAACTACTACCGTATTATTATGTGTTGGGCTAAGTTTGTATCTGGCTATTGTTGCATTATCCCTGATGATGTAATAATAGCCTTCATTGTTTTTTAGCGTATAGTAACCCGGGTCATCCACCCGGAGCTTGAAACCAATTATTTCTTGCTGCCCTGCTGTGGTATTGTTGCCGGTTACAATAGTGGTATCCCGCTCTATAGCAGAATCTGAAGGGTCGCCTGCCCATTCTACGCCATTTTTTTGGGCGAGGATAAAATTAGGAATGGGTGGAAAATCACAGCATTCCTTTTTGGCACATGATGCAAAAAGCAAAAGCGTTACGAAAAGTAAATAAAGCAGGTATTTTTTCACAACGATTGAACTGTAACAGGTTATCAATAACTGGTTTTATAAATATACCTAAAAGTTGGTATTACACCTTTACTTATCAGCTATTTGCTAATTTATTGTTCGTTATGAATGCTTAGTTAAGCCTGACATTAATTAGGTAAAGCCGCTTTGAATTTCCCGTTTAAAAAGCTGACCTTATCCGGATAACTAC
>NZ_JBFUJG010000085.1:0-22783 GCF_056401495.1 Mucilaginibacter sp. P4_E8 | reverse complement strand
TTATTGCGTCCAGTGATTTTATTTGTATAAAAAATTAACTTTTTAACAAAATTTAACATTAAATGATCACAAATTCAATGAAAAAATAATTTTCATCTMCGTTTTAATTTAAATATCGCTCCAAAATCAACAATCCAATACAGAAAAGTAAATTTTTAATATAAAATCACAAAAATCATCACAAGACACATCTTATTTGTCAAAATATAAAACTCTGGAAATTATATCTTATTGTTTATTGTGTGATAAAAATTACTTAAAACAAGCATCATTTTAAAAATGCTTTGTCACTTTTGCAGCGAATTTTATACTTTATAAGTAATGACCGCTACACATACATCCAAAGACCATCCACATTTAACCCAGTTTACTTTATGGATCATGACCATTGCAACCGGACTTGTGGTGGCCAACATATATTATAACCAACCGTTGCTGGCTGATATTGCACACACTTTTAATATAACCGATAAAAAGGCCCAGCAATTGTCGCTGTTTACACAAATTGGTTATGCCAGTGGCCTGCTATTTATTGTTCCCCTGGGCGATATGGTAAAACGCAAGCGGCTTATATTGATAGATTTTGTATTAATGATACTTTCATTACTGATCAGTGCTATAGCTCCTTCTATTCTGATATTAACCATAGCCGGGTTCCTGCTGGGCTTATCATCCATAATTCCACAGCTATTGATACCTATGGCTGCCCACCTGGCAAAACCACATGAACGCGGCAAAAAATTAGGTTTTATCATGAGCGGTCTTTTAATAGGCATACTGCTTTCCCGTACTTTAAGTGGCTTTGTAGGCGAACATTTTGGATGGCGGTCTATGTATTACATAGCCACCGGCTTAATGCTTGCCATGTGGCTCATGATATTTTTCTTTTTACCCGAAGTTGAACCCGACTACAAGGGTAATTATAAAAAACTCATGACATCGCTCATACATTTAATTAAAACACAACCTAAGTTACGTATGGCCGCTTTCAGGGGCGCTTTGTGTTTTGCCGGCTTCAGCGCTTTTTGGACAACACTTGTATTTTTATTAAAGCAGCCCCAGTTTAACGAAGGCAGCGCCGCCGCCGGGGCATTTGGACTGGTTGGGGCATTTGGCGCCCTGGCAGCAGGTTTAATGGGCCGCCTGAGCGATAAAATGAACTCGTACAAACTATCGGGATACACATTATTGCTGGTACTGATATCATACGTTGTTTTTTACTTTTCGAGTAATAGCATTGCCGGATTAATTATTGGTGTGATCATATTAGATATGGGCGTACAGGCTACACATATATCTAACCAGTCTATCATCTTCGCGCTGATACCTGAGGCTCGCAACCGTTTAAACACAGTATACATGGTGTCTTATTTTATAGGCGGTGCCTCCGGAACATTTTTGGCCAGCCTGCTTTGGAAAAATTATCAATGGACCGGTGTATGCGCTATTGGCGGTGGTTTAGCTATAATAGCATTGGCAGCACACCTGCTCAGCTATCAAAAACATGTACGTAATTAGTACTACTGTTCGCAAAGTGTTCGGTTAGGATAACATTTTTTTATAATTTTTATACACCTGTACAGAAAAACCAAATTTTTATTCGGTATAAAAACCCCTTAAAAACAGGCTTCTATATCCTATTGTAAAAAAAATCGCACACTATAATGACTTTTTTTTACTGCAATTGAATTTTTGGCATCGAATTGGAATAGTACATATTAAAAGTAACTGTTATGGAAGCTAAAAAGAAAACGGTTAAGGAAGATGAGAAGGAATGGGAAAATCCGGTAGAGCCAACAAAAACATCAGATGAACGGGATGAAGAGCAGATACTAAGGCAATACAAGGAAGCCAAACGCCGAAAAGATAACCTTACCGAAGACGAAGACGATAAAAAATAACACAGAAACTTACAACAAACAAAAACTAAAACTATGAAGACTAATAAAAAACCATCGATCAATAAATTAATAACAGGCTTTGATAATCAGTTAAAAAGAATCATTATGAATGATTTAAAAGCTTTAAAAACTAAAACTCAATTTTTACCGAGCGCCGCTTAAAATTCACTGTGAAAACAGTTTATGAAGCAACCACCAGGTAGCTGCACAACAAACATTGTCAGCAGCCTGATCAATATATATAACATCACCCTATGAAAACAATAAAGCTCCGTTTTAGCGGGGCTTTATTTATTTTGAGGCATATTTTACGATCAATGCAGCGGTTTTTGCCGACGCCCCAGGTTGGCCCATGCGTTCATCAAGCCGGTCATAATTAGCCAGCATATTTTCGCGATAGGTTTTATGATTGATGATCAAATCCAGTTCGGCATTAATTTTTGAGGTGGTACAATCTTCCTGTATCAGCTCCTTCACCACACCGCTATTCATGATCAGGTTAACCAGCGATATAAACTCTAATTTCACCACCATGCGCGCTATAGCAATGGTAAGGGCATTGCCCTTGTAAACTACCACCTGCGGCACATTGAACAAAGCGGTTTCGAGCGTAGCGGTTCCGGAGGCCACTACAGCCGCATAGGCATGGCTTAATAAATTATAAGTAGCATTAAATAATACCGGAATACTTTTATCTCCTAAAAACTGATCATAAAATGTTTTATCAAATGATGGCGCACCGGCAATAACAAACTGGTAACCGGGAAAGCGATCTGCAACGCTTATCATTTGAGGCAGCAGGTAATTGATCTCCTGCTTGCGGCTGCCAGGCAACAGGGCAATGATCTTTTTACCTGTAAGCTTATGCTGCTGTAAAAAGTCGGGTTCAGGGTTAAAGGCGGCTATGGCATCAAGCAGTGGATTGCCAACATAATCAACGTCCATGCCCCAGCTTTTGTAAAAATCAACCTCAAAAGGCAATATGCAAAACAGATGGTCGACTATCTTTTTGATCTTGAGTACCCTTTTCTGGTTCCAGGCCCATACTTTGGGCGATATATAATAATTTACCTGCAAACCAATAGTTTTGGCGTAAGCGGCAATTTTTAAATTAAATCCCGGAAAATCAATCAACACTAAAACATCGGGCTGCCATGCGTTAATATCCTGCTTGCATTGCTTGAGGTTTTTTAAAATAGTGGGCAAATTTGCAATTACTTCAACAAAGCCCATGTAGGCCATATCGGCATAATGTTTTACCAGGGTACCGCCCTCAGCCTGCATCAGGTCGCCGCCAAAAAACCGGAACTCCGCATTTGGGTCCAGCCCTTTCAGGGCCTTCATTAAATTTGCTCCATGAAGGTCGCCCGAAGCTTCGCCGGCTACCAGGTAATATTTCATTTAATGGGTTGCAATTTAAATATAAACACCGCCAGCATAAATATAAAGGATACCGCTACAATACCGATAGCTGCTTTATCCATTCCTTTTTTTGAATAAAATCGGGCTATTAATAAGTTTAAACCAATGGCCACCAGGTAGGGTACACCCGGTTTGTTAAATATTAAAAAGTTACCCTTTAACAGGTACAAAAAAATGAACAGACTGATGCCCGGTAGTATCAATCCATAAATGACACCTGCCGTTATATTATTTGATTTAAACATTAAACTTCCAGTTATTTAAAAATGGTATGACATGGTGGGCGGTCATATCAAACTGTATAGGCACTACCGATGCGTAATTGTGCTCTAACGCCCAAACATCGGTATCCTCACCGCCATCATTTAACTGAAAAACACCGGTTAACCAATAATAAGGTCGTTTATGCGGATCTACCCTTTCATCAAACTCCTCGGCCCATTTGGCATTAGCCTGCCTGCAGATCTTTATGCCCTTTATATTATTACTGTCAGGGAAATTAACATTAAGCAATGTGGCTTGCGGTAAACCGTTTGCCAAAACCTGCAGTGCCAGTTCTTTAACGTATTTTATACAATGACTAAAATCGGCCTGCAGGGTAAAATCATCTAAAGAAAACCCGATAGACGGGATGCTTTCAATAGCGCCCTCAACAGCGGCCGACATGGTACCGGAATACAAAACGTTGATGGAATTATTTAAACCATGATTAATCCCTGATACACAAAGATCAGGCTTTTGACCTTTAAATATTTTGTTTACAGCCAGCTTTACACAATCAACCGGGGTGCCCGAGCAACGGTACATTTCAAAGCCTTCATATATTTCAACTTTATCTAAACGCAGTGGTTTACCTATGGTAATGGCATGTCCCATGCCCGATTGCGGACTATCTGGCGCTACCACTACTACCCTGCCTATCTCGCTCATGGCATCCATTAGCGCTTTTATTCCCGGGGCGGTTATTCCGTCGTCGTTTACAACAAGTATGGTTGGTTTTGTTATATCCATTGGGCGAAATTACTCATATTTGATTTATGTGGAGGAATAAAAGATTGGTTGAGCGGCAATGTACAAACGAAATTTACCCTTGCTATGCTGAGCAATAAAATCCGGGGACTTTGGAGGGGAAATGACGTTGCTAAAAGGGCTGTCATGCTGAGCCTGTCGAAGCATAGCGGGCAAAGGCCTCTCCGCGCGAGTCTTCGACAGGCTCAGACTGACAGGCCTTTACGATACCGTTATCTCACCCCGCAGATCCTGCTCCATATAATGTTTAACCATCGCGGGATCATCAAACATGCCCAGCAGGTACATCATTTTTGTCACTGCCGATTCAAAGGTCATATCATAACCGTTGGCTACGCCTATATCTTTCAGCTGTCTGCTGGTTTCATACCGTCCCAGTTCAACTGTGCCCACCTTGCATTGCGAAATATCTATGACAACCTTACCGCTGTCAATAGCGCCTTTGAGCAGATCTATGAACCAACTGTCGGTAGTAGTATTGCCGGCACCAAATGTTTCCATTACAACGCCCCTGACATCGGCATTTAAAATGGTTTCAACCACCTTGTGCCCAATGCCCGGATAAAGCTTCAATACGGCTACATCGCTGATCAGGTTGTTATGGATAATCAGTTCGGTATTCTCCTGTGGGTGCCTGATATCATTGGCGCTAAAACGCAGGTGAACCCCTGATTCGGCCAGTATAGGATAGTTTGGCGAACGAAACGCCTCAAATTTTGATGAATTATATTTAAACGCCCGGTTACCCCTGAACAGTTTATAATCAAAGTAGATACAAACTTCTGGTACGCGCGCATGGTCGCCTTTTTTTGCTTTGGCAATTTCAATGGCGGTCATCAGGTTTTCCTTGGCATCGGTACGTATGGCGCTTATGGGCAGTTGCGAGCCGGTAAATATGATGGGTTTGCCCAGGTTTTCGAGCATAAAGCTCAGGGCTGATGCCGTATAGGCCATGGTGTCGGAGCCATGCAATATCACAAAACCATCATTATCATGATAGTTTGACTGGATAAGACTGGCCAGCTGGCTCCAGATGGCTGGGTTCATGTTTGATGAATCAATGATCTCCTCAAAAGAGTGTACCTTAATTCTGCAATTAAGTTTCTCCAGCTCGGGTACATTATCCATTATTTGCTCAAAATTAATGGGTTTGAGCACCTTGGTAACAGGATCGCTCATCATCCCAATAGTCCCCCCGGTATAGATGATCAGTATCTGACTCATGAAATAAGGTTTATATAGTATAAATCCATTAAACAAGTATTGTTGTTATACACCAAACAGGACTTTTGAATTTTCGGTGGTTATACTGGCCACGGTATCCATATCTGTTTGATGCAGCTCCGCCACTTTTTGTGCAATGTAAATCAAGTACGAACTTTCATTAGGTTTGCCTCGGAACGGAACGGGCGTAAGGTACGGAGAATCTGTTTCTAAAACTATATGCCTGAGGTCAATTTCTGGTATGATTTTGTCCAAACCGGCGTTTTTATAAGTAACTACCCCGCCTATGCCCAGGTAAAAACCCAGCGCGGTTACTTTATTGGCTTGCTCAAGCGTACCTGTAAAACAATGAAATATGCCCCTCAGGTTTTCATCCTGCTCCTGTTGCAGCACTTCATACACCTCGTTAAAAGCATCGCGGCAATGGATAACGATGGGCAGCTTCAGGCTTTTTGCCCAGTTGATCTGCACCCTGAAAGCTTCGATCTGCTCAGCTAAAAAAGTTTTATCCCAGTACAGGTCAATACCAATTTCGCCAATGGCAAAAATTTTATTTTGCTGATGCGCCGCTTTAATATCGTTTAACTCCTGCTCCCAATTCTCTTTTACCGAGCATGGATGCAAGCCAAGCATAGGAAAACACTGATCAGGATAAGCACGTACCAGGTCAAACACCAGCGGCACCGAAGCCAGATCAACATTAGGTAAAAATAAACGGCTGATATTATTGCTGATGCAGCGCTCCATTAACTCAGCGCGTTTATCGGCTATGGTTTCGTAGTATAAATGGGTATGCGTGTCTGTTAATACCATGCTACAAAAGTAAAAAAGCCTTCTGTTTTTTGGCAGAAGGCTTTTGTGCTAATTTTTCTTTTTACTTACCGGTGTTTTTCTGTACACCTTTTTCTTTGCCGGATTCATGATCCCGGTTTTTGAAGCAGGGGCATGTTTGCCCGGTTTAACTTTTACCAGCTCCACATTAAATAGCAATGTGCTGTATGGCGGGATATCCTGGCCTGCACCCTTTTCGCCATAAGCGAGGGCCGATGGGATGATAAGAGTGGCTTTTGAACCTTCGTTCAATAAAAGCAGCCCTTCGTCCCAACCCGGGATCACCTGGCCCTGACCAAGTACAACGCTTATAGGCTCGTACGTACGACCGGGTTGATCTAAACCCGCGCTTTTGGCTTCGGCCGCAATGCTGGAGTCAAAAACTTTACCATTTAATATACGGCCGGTATAATTTACCAGCACGGTATCGCCAGCCAGGGGTTTGCGTTTTACCGATGGCTGGGTAACAACATATTTTAAGCCGGATGCCGTAGTTACCGCGTTAATTTTATTTGTAGCTACATAGTTATTGGCAGCAGTGGCTTCGCCATCCTTTAGTTTTTGAGCTTCCGCTTTTTTTTCGGCGATAGCATCATTTAGGGATTGTACCTTTTCTATTTTAAGGATGAATGTTAAATAGCTGCCTTTAGGGAAAAATGGCGGGCGGGCCTCTTCATGTCCTTTAAAAACAGAATCAGTAGGTACTTTAACCAGCGCGCTGTCTTTTGCGGCCAGCAGTGGGAATACCTCCATCAGATCGCCAGCATTTTGTGAAGGTTGTATTTGTGCCTGCACCGGTTTACCAGATTTATAGGTACTGAACAGGACTGAATCCTTGTCGGTTTTTTGGATAAAGTTAAATGTAATTACATCGTTAAGCTTTATCTTTTCGCCGGTGTTGTTGGTAAATTTCTGGTAAAATGCACCTTTGGGTGTGCCCTGCATATTAGGCCGTGGGTCCTGGGCATAGGCCCTTGCGGTTAACAAAGCAAACAAAGGCAGCAGGAAATAAATAGCTTTTTTCATGGGTATCTAATAAAAAAGCCTCCCCGACCAAAGGTCAGGAAGGCTGTATCAATTCTTTAAATTATCTTGTTGCAGGCGGCGCTAATTGCGGAACTGCAGGTTTTGGAGCATTTGGATTAGGGTGAACAACGTTTACCATCTCCATTTCAAAAACAATTGGAGTGTATGGGCCAATCGGGCCTACTCCCTGGTCTTTATAAGCAATATCAGACGGAATGATAAATATCGCTTTAGCTCCTTTGTTCAGCAACTGCAAGCCTTCGTCCCAACCTGGTATTACTTTACCTTCGCCAACAGGTATGCGGATAGGCGCAAGCTGACGCATTGGGTCAACCGGCACTTTTTCTTTTGTAGCCACTTCTTTTACGCTGGTATCAAATACTTTACCGGTAACTAACCTGCCTGTATAGTTTACAACAGCGGTATCACCAACGGCAGGTTTTTCGCCTGTGCCAGGATTGGTAATTACATATAATAAACCTGATGCTGTTTTCTCAACCTTTAAGTTATGATCAGCAATATATTTTTTGATCTTACCTGGTTCCTGTGTTTTAACAGCATCGGCCTGTGATTTTAAATAATCGGTAACGCGTCCGCGCCAAACCTGCTCATTAAGCGCGCCTTTGGCAATTACTTTATCAATTTTTACCTGGAAAACCAAATATTTACCTTTAAAGCCCGGAGGACGTTGCTGACCATTTTTAAATATCGAATCGGCAGCTATTTTAAAAGTCGCGCTATCACCTTCGCTAAGTAAATTAATACCCGCATAGATATCGCCTTTGGCTTGTGCTTTAGGCATTGGCATGGCCATAGGGCGGCCACTGTCATAGCTATTCATTAAAACAGAATCTCCGTCGGTTTTAACCACCATGTTAAGACTTACAAAATCGCCTTCTTTAATTTTGGCGCCGCCTTTTGAGGTGTGAATGTTATAAAGCAAGCCGCCGTCTCCTTGTTTAAACCCACCATTGCAACTTGCTAAACCTATAGCCGCAAGAGCCAGAAACATTAATTTTCTTTTCATTTTTAGTTTTTTACTGTATTAATAGTTTTTTGTATTCGGGTAATATTAATTTAAATTGTTGTACAACCTGTTCAAGGCTATCCGTTGAGAATCCTCCGGCCGCGTTGCGATGACCGCCGCCGTTAAAATATTTTTTACAGATCTCATTAGCCGGAAATTCACCTTTCGAGCGTAACGAAAGTTTTACCTTATCGCGCCGCTCCACTATAAATGCTGCCAAACGGATGCTGGCAATTGATAAAGCGTAGTTCACTATCCCCTCTGTATCACCAGTATCAACGTTATATTTCTCTAAATCGTCTTTACTTACTGATATAATAGCGGTATTATACTCAGGCAAAACCTCCAAACAGTTGGCCAGGCAATGTCCCAGGAACCTCAGCCTGTTCTCAGACGCGCTGTTGTACACCAGCTCATGTATGCGCCAGTTAACAGCGCCTGCATCAATCAGGTTGGCCACTATGCGGTGCACGGTTGATGTGGTATTGGGCAACCTGAACGATGCAGAATCGGTCATGATACCGGTATATAAACAAGTGGCTACATCCTTATTAATCAATTCCTGCTGATGCAGCTCATTAACAATAAAATCATAGATCAACTGGGCAGTAGCACATGCATTGATGTTCCAGTGGCGGTAATCGTCAAAATCCTCGGGTTCAAGGTGATGATCGATCATGATCTTATAAGCACTGCTTTCGCCTACCAGCACACCCATTTCATTGATGCGGCTTAAGGCATTAAAATCCAGGCAAAATATCAGTTTAGCATCGGCAATTAAAGCAGCAGACTCTTCTGTATGCTCCGTATAAATTATAACATCCTCGTTGCCAGGCATCCAGCTTAAAAAGTCAGGATAATCTGTAGGGGTAATTACTTTGGCATGGTGGCCTTGCTGTATCAGGTAATTATACAAACCTAACGACGACCCCATAGCATCACCATCGGGTTTATGATGGGTAGTAATCACTATTTTTTGAGGGTGTGCTAAAAGTTCTTTAAGCGCAACTAAATCTAACATCAATTTTAAAAAAGAGTTGCAAAGCTAAATAAATAAATTAAATACAAACCATCTTATTTAATTCAAAAAGCTTTATGTTACAGATGCAAAACCCTATTTTTGCGGCAATTTTAAAAAGCAAGAATGAAAACTAACAGAACTTTTACAATGATAAAGCCTGATGCGGTTGCAAACGGGCATATTGGTGCTATTGTAGATAAGATAACCAAGAGCGGATTTAAAATAATCGCCTTAAAATATACCTCATTAAGCCCCGAAAAAGCCGGTCAGTTTTATGAAGTGCATAAAGAGCGCCCTTTTTACAGCGCACTGGTTAACTTCATGTCGTCGGGACCAATTGTAGCGGCTATACTTGAAAAAGATAACGCTATTGAAGATTTCCGTAAACTGATAGGTGCTACTGATCCGGCAAAAGCCGAAGAAGGTACTATCCGTAACTTATTTGCAAAATCAATTGAAGCAAACGCAGTTCACGGATCAGACTCTGATGAAAATGCTGAGATAGAAGGCAGCTTCTTCTTTTCGGCTTTCGAAAAATTTTAACTTTAAAAAAAACACAGGTGTAAATCAGTTAATTACGCCTGTGTTTTTTTGTCCTTTTGTTTTATTCAATGATGATATTGGCGTAAATAAAAGGTGCGTTTTCCTAAAGAAAAATAACCTCTTCTACCAGTATACAATTAGCTTTCTCGTTTATCTTTTCCATTATCTGCGCACGCATCATCATCAGTTCGTTTTTTATTACCGACGATTCGATACGTAAAAACAGTTTTTTATCGCGGATAAATAATTCTTTAGTACGGTTAGCTACCGGTTTTCCAACCAGTTCGGGCCAGGCGGCTAAAACCCCCGTTTCATCAAAGCGGCGTTTAATTTTATAAACGTTCAGCATTTGCTCAATAGCATCCTTTAACGATTTGTCATTAGCTTTACGCATCAATAGCCCCTCCTCTTACTTTAAATAGTTTTACATCCACAGCTATTTTATTAAAAATATTTTCAACCCGGCTTACGCTGGTATCGGTAATAAACACCTGTCCAAAATCATTGTTCGAGACCATTTTCATTAGTTTGGTAACCCGCTCCTCGTCAAGCTTGTCAAAAATATCATCCAGCAGCAGTAATGGCTTAAACCCTTTTTGCTGATATAAAAAAGTATACTGTGCCAGCTTAAGCGCTATTAAAAAAGATTTTTGCTGCCCCTGCGATCCAAATTTTTTCATGGCCATGCCGTGTATACCAAACTGAAGGTCGTCTTTATGTATGCCTGCCGTGGTACGCTCCAGCGCCCGGTCGCGCTCAACACTCTTTTTTAGCAATGCCGCAAAATCATCCTGCAATAACTGCGACTCATAAGCCAATTCAACCTGCTCGGCACCATCGCTTAAAAAACTGTAGTGCTTGTTAAAAATAGCCGTAAAGTTTTCCATAAAAGCTTTACGCCGTTCAAAAATGCGGTTGCCCGAGCTCGTCAGCTGTTCATCAAGCACTTCCAGCAAGTTTGGGTCATACCGGCCGGTATCAGCAATGAGTTTTAAAAGCGCGTTACGGTTGGCCAGTACCTTATTATAGGTGATCAGCTCATCGAGGTAATAGTTATCCGTTTGTGATATTACATTATCAATAAACTTACGGCGCTCTTCGCTGCCCTCGGTAATAATACTGGTATCATACGGCGATATCATAACCAGCGGCAACAAGCCAATATGATCGGCCAGGCGCTGGTAATCCTTTTTATTGCGTTTAAATTGCTTTTTTTGATTGCGCTTAACAGAACAGGCCACTGCTTCGTTCTGTTTGTTTTTATTAAAAACACCGGTGATGATAAAAAAATCTGTCCCCTGTTTTATTTGCTGGCTATCAATGGGGTTAAAATAACTTTTACATAACGACAGGTAGTGAATAGCATCGAGCAGGTTGGTTTTGCCGGCACCGTTATTTCCGGTAAAGGCATTTACCCCCGCACTAAAAACAAGTTCGGCCTCCTCGTAATTCTTGAAATTGATAACTGACAGTTGCTGCAAATACATAATGGGACGGCAAATTTAGTTAGAATTGTTCATTAGTTCAGCGGTTCATTTGCTCAATTAATTCAATTATACAATAATTGTCCAGACCAGGATTTATGAAATTTTTAGGACAGCAAAACGCTTTACATTTTATAGCTATCTTATTTTCTTTTACATTTACACCGTGAAAATTTTGTGCTTTATATCAGTTATTTTAGTGCTGCTGCTTTCAATTAAGCCCTGCTGTACTGATAATGACTGTAGTTACAAAAAAACTACGGTTAGCGCATCCGTAACTAAACATTCACCCAAAAAGAAAGAATGCCAGAGTTGTTCGCCATTCTATTCATGCGGTTCATGTGTAGGGTTCATCGTCACTAAAACTGTTAGTTATCCCTCATTTATACTCCCTCAAAAGCCGGTTAAACACAATAACACTTATGAGCAGCTTTATATAGACCATGTTGCTTTATCAATTTGGCAACCACCCCGGTTAGGTTAATACTCAAATCCACAGCTTATCAGCTGGCAATTTTGTATTAACTAATTCCATATTTCATGAAAAAACTTATAGTGCTTTTTATAGCATTGATATATACTACTATGGCGTATGCTCAACATACGTTTAAAGCCATTATTAAAGACGCTAAAACTAACGAAACCCTTATTGGGGCAACCGCGTTAATACCGGGTATAAATAAAGGGGCCACTGCCGATACAGCAGGTTTAATTATTTTAACCAATATACCTTCAGGCAAACAGGTTATACGCTTTAGCTATATAGGCTATGAAACCCTGACAGATACATTAACATTTCCCTTAGAACAGACTTCGCTAATGACAATCCTGCTTCAACCCAAAGGCAAGGAGGGCGGCGAAGAATTAAATGAGATCTTAGTTTCTTCCACACGCAGCAGCAGAACAATTGCTAATGTCCCTACCAGGATAGAGGTTATTTCGGGTGAGGAACTTGACGAAAAAGCCAACATGAAGCCTGGAGATATCCGGATGATCCTTGCTGAAAGTACAGGCATACAAACACAGCAAACATCGGCAACAAGCAATAATTCAAGTATCCGCATACAAGGACTTGATGGCAAGTACACTCAAATTATCAGGGATGGTTTCCCATTGTATTCCGGCTTTTCGGGAGGTTTGGGATTATTACAGATCGCGCCACTTGACCTGAAGCAGGTTGAAGTTATAAAAGGATCATCATCAACCTTGTATGGAGGTGGCGCTATTGCTGGTTTGGTTAACTTAATATCCAAAACACCTACTGACGAGCGGCAATTAAACTTCCTGATAAATGGTACTTCGRCATTAGGTTTAGATGCCAGTGGTTTTTATTCACAAAAATTTAAAAAAGTTGGGGCGACTGTATTTGCAGCATATAATCATGGCACCGCGTATGACCCTGCGGGAATTGATTTAACAGCCATACCCAAGTTTAACAGGTTTACACTTAACCCTAAATTATTCTTTTATCTGGATGATAAAACCACACTGATCACAGGCATCAACAGCACAATTGAAAACCGCATCGGTGGCGATCTTCATTACATTGAGGGACATGGCAGCGCGCAGCACAGCTATTTTGAGGAGAATAAAACAGGCAGATACAGTACACAGGTATCCCTTGAACATACTTTGAGTAATAAGGAAAAAATAGTATTTAAAAATAGCCTTAGTTATTTTGACCGGGCTATTAATTTACCTGATTATCGCTTTTCAGGTATCCAGTTTTCAACTTACAGTGAAGCAACATACTCACGGGCAAGCGAAAAATCTGATTGGGTTGCCGGGTTAAACTACCTGTCTGAAAACTTTGCCGAGGATAAGAACAGCAGCTTTCCGCTTAGGAGTTATGATTATAACACGATCGGAGGCTTTGTACAAAATACATGGGATGCAACACCAAAGTTCACTCTGGAGAGCGGATTAAGGGGTGATTATCATAATGAATATGGATTTTTTATTCTGCCCCGTATATCTGCTTTGCTAAAAATCAATTCGCATTTTTCAACACGGGTTGGCGGCGGTTTAGGTTATAAAGCGCCTAATGTATTTACTGAGGATGCCGAACGTATCCAGTTTAGAAATGTACTGCCTATTGATGTTAAAAACACCACGGCCGAACGCTCATACGGTGTTAACTACGATATTAACTATCGTACCGGTTTATTTGACGACAAGGTAAGTTTCAGTATCAACCAATTGTTTTTTTATACCCGGATCAATAACCCTATACTGCTTACATCCATATCAAACGGTGATTTACAGTACCAGCAACCTAAAGGCGACCTGAACACGAAAGGCATGGAAACTAATATTAAATTGACCTACGCTAATTTTAAGTTATTTATTGGTTACACGCTGGCTCATGTTACACAACATACAAATAACACGATTACTAATTACCCTTTGGTGTCAAAAAACAGGTTAAATAATGTATTGGTTTACGAGGTGGAGAACAAATTAAAAATTGGCTTGGAGGCTTACTATTTCAGTCCGCAATATTTAAATGATGGAACAACCGGCAAGGCATACTGGACTACCGGATTGATGGCCGAAAAGATATGGGACCGGTTCTCGCTGTTTATCAATTTTGAGAACCTGACCGATACCCGGCAAACAAAATTTGGCACCATTTACACCGGCAGCATTACTAACCCGGTGTTTAAGGATATATATGCGCCTTTAGATGGCTTTGTTGCCAATGGAGGCATAAAATTCAAATTGTAAATGATCAGACTCACCCTGGCTTTGCTTCGCTCGTCATCCCTCTCTTCGCCTTCGGCGGAAAGAGGGCGTTTGGAAAGTCCTTTAATCCCACGAATCATGGTCAGAATAATTCCAGTTCAGACAGTCTTTAAGTAATGATCAAACCGCTTACAAAATCAACAAAAAAGCACCTCATAAAGAATTAATTTAAAAGGTATTGCCAGAAATTTTGAAAACCGTAACTTTGCACACTTAATTTTGTTATAACAATGTCAAAAACCCATGCGAATACCAAAATTGCAGCGCCAGATTCTAATTTTGGACAAAGCGGCAATTTCGTGCGCGAGAATCAAAAAAGCCTATTGTTTATAGGTGGGGCTATTATTGCCCTTATTGCTATTTACCTTTTATATTTGAAATTGTATTTAGGTCCACGCGAAATTACCGCTGCCGATCAAATGCACGTTGCGCAGGATTTTTGGGCCAAAAAAGATTGGGACAAAGCTATTAAAGGCGATGCCAGTTATCCTGGTTTCGAAAAGATCATCAGCGAATACAGCAATACCAAAGCTGCTAACCTGGCTTATTTTTATTTAGGTACCGCTTATTTAAACAAAGGCGAATACCGTAAAGCTGTTGACAATTTAAACAACTACCGTGGCGACGACAGTATGGTAGCCGCCGAAGCTTATGGCAGCGCTGGCGATGCATATGTTGAGTTAAAGGACTATGATAAAGCTGTTACTTATTTTAACAAGGCAGTTGATAAAGCAAAAAACAAGTTTTTATCGCCGTTTTATTTAAAAAAGCTTGGCTTGGTTTACGAAGAGCAAAAAGACAATAAATCTGCCGACGAGGCTTACAAAAGGATAAAAACAGAATATCCGGAAAGCCCCGAAGCACAAAATATTGACGAATATATAGCGCGCGTAGAAGCAAAACTATAACCGATTTGGGATTTCGGATGTTCGATTTCGGATTTATTGACTTACAAAGCCTTTAAATCCGAGATCGTTTTTTTTATAAACAAATTCAGAAATCAGAATAAATCCGAAATCGAAATTCTCAAATCCGAAATAAAAAAATAAATCCGAAATCGAACATCCCAAATCCGAAATAAATCATGGCTACACAGCTTAAAAACTTATCAGATTTTTCGCAAACTGAAATCCCCTCAGCGGCAGCATACAGCTTTGGCATTGTGGTAGCCGAGTGGAATGCCGAAATTACCAATGCACTTTACCAGGGCGCTTACCAAAGCCTGGTTAATAACGGGGCACTGCCCGAAAACATTTTCACGTATGCCGTACCCGGAAGTTTTGAATTAACATCTGGTGCTGATTTATTATTAAAAAATGATAAATTAGATGCAGTAATTTGCTTAGGCTGTGTGATACAGGGCGAAACACGCCATTTTGATTTTATTTGTAACGCGGTAGCAAATGGTGTAAGCAATGTTGCTATTAAATATTCAAAACCTGTTATATTTGGTGTATTAACCACTGATAACCAGCAACAGGCCATTGACCGTGCTGGTGGCAAACATGGTAACAAAGGCGATGAAGCGGCCATTACAGCTATAAAAATGGCCAGCCTTGCCGAAACATTAAAGAGCTGATTAACGTAAAACTGTTTAGTATAACACAATGAAAAAAATTATTTACATAGCGCTAATAGCCCTGGTATTTGGCAGTATGATCTCATCATGCTCTAATAAATTATGCCCAGCTTATGGCTCATATCCAAAAGGCGGCCGTTAACAGGTAAATGTCATTTTTTATTTTCAATTGAACCTATAAACGGTTTTTGTGTTATAATTACGTTATAACACAGTATATTATATTATTTTTTTTATGAATTGGATATTGTTGGAGTCGGCAGAACAACTGAATAGTATTAAACAGCACAAGGGTTACAGCCTTATTTTTAAACATAGTACACGTTGCTCCATCAGCATGATGGCAAAAAGACGTTTTGAATTGGATTGGGAAGATTTACCCCAGGACATGTCTCTTTATTTTTTAGACCTCATCAATCACCGCGATTTATCCGGCCAGGTTGCACAACTGTTTCAGGTACACCATGAGTCGCCACAGTTATTACTGATAAAGGATGGCGAATGTATACTTGACCAGTCGCACGGCGCCATTTCGGTTGACGAAGCCATGTCAGTTTTAAATTAATAGTTTCTTATAAGGAATTTAAGAAAATAGTGTATTAGGGGCGTAATGTTCGCGGGACAAAATTAACCGATCTTTAGATTATGAAATTCCTGATCCTAATTTCTTTTATTACCCTATTTCCCCTTGATCTGTCCGCTCAAAAGCTTATTAAGATTAAGCGGGCATCTCATTACATAGGAAAAACGGTTACGGTTTGCGATACTGTATACAGCAGGGTAAATTCGCATTATGCGCAGATTTTTGAACTTAGACTTGGTGCTGATGTTGAACATAAAAGTTTAATTATCAGATTATCACCATATATTATTGGTTATCTCAAGCCGATTAAAAGCAAATTTATTTGTGTAACCGGTTTAATAGAGGGGGATAAAACACAACCAGTTATTTTTGTTAAAGATACCTCTCAATTAAAATACTGATTCTTCTTTCGTTAAATCTTATCAACTAACTGTAATAATTTATACGACTTGCCATACTACCCATAAAGGGTTATTTGGTTTTTAACTACATTTGCACTATGATTGATTTGCCGGTAGTTCCTGTTAGCCAACCACAACGTAAGCCCGATTGGCTTAGGGTTAAGCTTCCTATTGGAAAAGAGTATACTCACGTACGCAGTTTGGTTGATGAACATAAACTGCATACCATTTGCGAGAGCGGTAATTGCCCTAACATGGGCGAGTGCTGGGGAGCCGGCACAGCTACTTTCATGATATTGGGTAACATTTGCACCCGCTCGTGCTCGTTTTGCGCCGTAGCAACCGGCAGGCCATTAGCTGTTGATGTTGATGAGCCAAATCGTGTAGCAACTTCAGTAAAATTAATGCAGGTAAAACATTGCGTTATAACCTCGGTTGACCGTGATGACCTGAAAGACGGAGGCTCCATTATTTGGGCCGAAACCATCAACGCCATACGCCGCGAAAGCCCCGATACTACTTTAGAGACCCTGCTGCCCGATTTTAGGGGTAACTGGGATAACCTTGCCCGCGTTTTAGAGACCCGGCCCGAAGTAGTATCACACAACCTGGAAACTGTACGCCGCCTTACCAAAGAAGTGCGTATACAAGCCAAGTATGATCGCAGTCTGGAAGCGCTGAAACATGTATCGGCAGCTGGCCTGCGCACCAAATCGGGCATTATGCTGGGCCTGGGCGAAACAGAAGACGATATTTTAGAGGCCATGGACGATTTGCTGGCTGCAGGTGTTCATATCCTAACTTTAGGACAATATTTACAGCCAACACGTAACCACCACCCGGTAATTGACTGGATCCATCCTGATCAATTTGCCAGGCTCAAACAATTTGGATTAGATAAGGGTTTTAAATACGTGGAAAGCGGACCGCTGGTTCGTTCATCCTATCACGCAGAAAAGCATCTGTTTGATATATCGTAATTCCTTTATATATTCACCCAGTTGAGTAAGAAACATAAAATATCACTGACCGAAGAAGAACTGGTACTTTCATTGAGAAATCATGAAAAGATCGCTATCGAAGCTTTATATGATATGTATTCTGCTTCCTTATTTGGCGTAATTTCACGCATTGTTATTGATACCACTATAGCCGAGGATATTTTACAGGAAACCTTTGTAAAAATTTGGCATTCCTTTTCAAGTTACAGTACCGAAAAAGGCCGCTTATTTACCTGGATGGTTAATATTGCACGCAACCTTGCAATAGATAAGATCAGATCAAAAGATTTTAAAAATCAGAATAAAAACCAGGAGATTGAAAATAACGTAACTTTCATTGACGAGCAAAAAAGCACGGTTTACAAGCCCGAGTTGATGGGTATTAAAGATCTGGTTGAGGGATTAAAACCCGAGCAAAAATCAATTATTGACCTGGTGTATTTTAAGGGTTATACACATGTTGAAGCAGCTGATGAATTAGGCATTCCGCTTGGCACCATTAAAACACGGTTGAGGATGGGTATACAGCAACTCAGAAAACATTTTAATTGAAGTGGAAGATATAAAAGCATATATAGAAACCGGAATATTGGAACTTTACGTTTTGGGAGACATAACTCCAGACGAAAAGTTGCAGGTGGAGGCAATGGCTTTAAAACATCCGGCCGTTAAGGCAGAATTGGATGCAATTGAGCTATCCATGGAACTATATGCTAAAGAAAACGCGGTTGAACCATCAGAAAATTTACGCGGCCGTATATTAGGCAGTATCCTTACCAACTTGGGCGACGACAGGAATTTTACCGCCGCCCCTCATCACGAAGAAAGTGACTCCTACGAGGAAGACAATATCGTACTTTTATCAAAACCCAGCGGAAATAATTTTTATAAATATGCTTTTGCGGCCAGCCTGGCACTATTAATAGCAAGTACCATTGCTTTGGTAAGTGTGTATTCACGTCTGCAACAATCAAACGGTCAGCTCATAGCACTGCAATTACAAAACCAGCATTTTACAAACAGGGTAAATTTAATGGATAAGGAATTAAGCGTTTTCCGCGATCCGTCTTTTAAATTACTAAAGCTGCAGGGAACAAAAAACCCTGATATGGCAGTAATGGTTGCATTTAGCCCGGCTAAGAAAAAAGTAATGATCGATATGCGTAATATGAAGTTACCTCATAACGATAAGGATCACCAATACCAGCTTTGGGCATTGGTGGGCGGCAAACCGGTTGATCTTGGTGTTTTTGATGCCACAGCCGATTCTACACACATGAAGGAAATGAAATCGATAGCACTGGCCGATGCCTTTGCCGTAACGCTTGAACCAAAAGGCGGCAGCGTTAACCCAACCATGGATCAAATGATGGTGCTGGGCAAATTCTAAATATAAGCTCCACCAAAACACTCCTATTTATTATTTTCATCATATAAATGCGCTGTTGCCTTTCGAGCATTAATGAGCTTATTTATCACATTTTATACACAATTCAGGCCATTTTACGTTATTTTGAAAAACAAACCGTTACTTTATCATGTTATTTAACAATTATTTAACTAAAATCTAAACCAAATATTCGTTTTTTTGTAACTATTAGGGTAGTTCGGGCGTCTTATTACCAGTTAGATTAAAAAAGGTGATTTATATCATGAAATCTAACCTTTAAATTTTGAGTATTTAGTTCTTTATAAGATCAGTTAATAGTTAATAAAAACGGTTGTATAATACTTGCAACCGTTTTTTTTATGCCATTAATTTTGCCATGGTAACCGGCAACTGAGCAGCAAGCTTACCCGGTAAAACCACGTTCAAACGATTTGGAAGGGCCAGTTCGTCGCCGGCTTTTCCGTGAACATAAGCTGCGATGAGGCAGGCTTGTAAAGATGTATATTTTTGAGCTAACAAAGCGGCAATGATACCGGTAAGCACATCGCCCATACCCCCTGATGCCATGGCTGCGTTACCCGTAGGGTTAAAGTACGCTTTGCCCTCGGGCGATATGGTTATGGTATAATCATTCTTTAAAATGATATACACCTGGAATTTGTGGGCCTGCTCCATACCAGTTTGCAACCGGTGCCACCAACTCGTATGATTACCAAACAATCTGTCAAACTCCTTCATGTGGGGTGTTAAAATACTCCCGGCATGTAAGTATGGTAAAAGGCCCTTATGTTCGGCCAGTAAATTAAGTGCATCGGCATCAATAACCACTGGCTTTTTATAATTTTTAGTAACTGCCGATAACAAGGCAACGGCATCTTCACCTTTGCCCAAACCCGGCCCAATGGCTACCGAAGTAAATTTATCCCATTCAATTTCGGGCAGCTTATGATCATTCCGTACAATGGCCATAATTTCGGGCTGGTAACTGTTTAAAGCGGTAAGTCCGCTTTCGGGGACACATGCTGTTGTTAAACCCGCCCCTGCATGTGCCGCACCGGAAGCACTCAATAATGCAGCACCCATAGTTTTTGCCTGCCCTGCTATGATCAGCGTATGCCCGTAAGTACCTTTATTACTAAAACGGTGACGTGGTATAAGCAACTCCCTTACATCTTTCTCCTCTATAAACTGATATGCCGAATTTAACGACTGTAAGTATTTTTCATTAATACCAATACTTACCGCTTCCCAGCAGTTAATATATGGCGCCGATTCTGGCAACAGAAAATTAACCCTGGGCTGTTGAAAAGTGATCACCAGATCAGCTTTTACGGCCGTTGCCTCGGCAGGGACCTCGCCTTCCGAAAAAAATCCTGTTGGTACATCAACGGCCACTACAGTTCTACTAAGTTTATTAATATACTTTACCAACCGTTCATAATCACCTGAGAGGGGTTTGTTTAAACCGGCGCCCAGCAAAGCGTCAATAATAATCGTGCTATCTTCATCGGGTAGGTCTTCACCTTTGTTTATTTCAATCACAGGGATCGCGGTTTGCTTTAACCGCTCCAGATTAATATTAAAATCATCAGATGCCTTGTCGTTAAAGCGGGCTATCTTAACATGAAGCTTTTTATATTGATGATGACTTAGTATCCGGGCTATGGCAAGCCCATCACCGCCGTTATTACCCATACCGCAATAAAATGATATAGCCTGCTTTTTATCAGGAAAATGATTGATAAACCAGCCAACAAAGGCTTTTGAGGCCCGCTCCATCAAATCAATAGCCGTAATAGGCTCATTGGCTATGGTGTAAACATCAGCCCGGCGTATTTGTGCGGAGGTTAGTAAAGGCAACATATCATTCTAAAGTACGGAATTATATGTTTTGTTTTTGTAAAAAAGCAAGTTGGAAAAAGCGGCCTTTAAAATTCAGAGTCATCCCGAATTTATTTCGGGATCCCACGTGCTAAGTGAACGATAGAACCATCCACCTCAGCACGACAATTCTAATGCTTAACCCGGAAAGCTAAACTTGCCCATCAGCACCGCGGGATTATTACCAATGGTCATCGGCTCACCACACAGGGCCTCGTTACCCAGCAGGGCAAACAATATGGCTTCTTTGGCATCAGGGTCAATACCAAGTTTGCTGGTATCTACAATAGGAATATTCTCAAAAGCCTGTTTCAAATACGTCATGATAAAAGGGTTTCTGGCACCACCACCACTAACAAATATATGCAGGTTGTCTGCCATGATATTCGTCTTAACAAAAATCTCGATAACCACCGCGGTAAACATGCTTAACGTGCATACCAGGTCTTCGTTACGGAGATGTTCAGTTCCTGTCCTAAACTGTGCCTGCTCAACATAAGTTAAACTAAACAGCTCTGGCCCGGTAGTTTTTGGCGATGCTTCTTCAAAAAAGGCATGATGAAGTAACGCCCTGAGCAGGTCCTCATTTACTTTACCGCTATTGGCAATGGCCGAATCCTGATCATAAGCCACGTTAAAATATTTGCGGCACGCTGCATCGATCAGGGTATTTCCCGGCCCAATATCCGTGCATAAAATTTTAGCCGGGTCACCGTCGGCAGGCAGGTAGGTTAAGTTCGCGATACCCCCTATGTTCAGCAATATCCTGTTTTCACCTGCTTTGCTGCCTAATAAAACATCACCATACAAGGCCAGAGGAGCTCCCTCCCCGCCCGCGGCGATATGTTTTTGCCTGAAATCGCTGATGGTCAGGATGCCGGTTTTTACAGCCAGGTGATCGCCATCGCCAATTTGTAGGGTAGCGTTTGGATAGTTGGCCTGCCGGTGCAGCCGCTTTGGGGCATGATATATGGTTTGCCCATGGCTGGCTATAAAGTCTACTGTGTCGGGATTTATATTCCAGTTTGTGAGTGCCTCTAAAACCAGTTCACCATGATAATTGCCAATAAAAGCATTTAATAAAGTTATCTGCTCCAGATCGGCTGTTTTACGGGCAAATACCTGCTGCACCTCATCTTTAAACCTTTGGGGATATGGTATAGTGGTAAACTGCAACAATTTAAATTGAGTTTGCAAGCCGCTGCCCGTAAAGCTGCACAAGGCAATATCCAACCCATCCAACGAGGTGCCCGACATTAAACCGATACCGGTTTTAGTCGATTTATGGGCGATATTAAAAAGCTTTTGCAGATTTTGGTTAAGCGGTAACATGGGCTTAAATTACTATTTGTTGCGCGGTTTACAAAAGTTAAATTAATAGCTGCACTACGTAAATATCTGATATATTTGTTTGGAACAAGCATACAAACCTATTAATACTGATACATGGCCCGATTAAATTTATTGGAAGAGACCCGGTACGAGAAGCTGCCGGTAAGCGTTTATAGCAACCAGCAGGTGGCAGCCGTTGCCGTTGCCGCAAGGATCGCCAAACTGATCCGCGGTAAGCAAAGTAAAGGCGAAAAAGCCGTGCTGGGACTGGCTACCGGTGTTACCCCCATCGGTGTGTATGCCGAACTGGTACGCCTGCACCAGGAAGAGGGTTTGTCTTTTAAAAACGTGATCACCTTTAAC
>NZ_JBFUJG010000084.1:0-22966 GCF_056401495.1 Mucilaginibacter sp. P4_E8 | reverse complement strand
GCTGGTAATGATGTATTTGAAATAGAAAGCAAAAACAATAAGATCATATTAAGCGGTAATAATGGTGTTGCCATTGCCTCGGCATTGTATTACTACCTCACCGAATATGCCCATTGCCAGGTAACATGGAATGGTACAAACCTTAATCTCCCTGTAAAATTGCCGGTACTGGCCTCAAAAATCCATAAAAATACGCCTTATCAATATCGTTATTATCTTAATTACTGTACGTTTAACTACAGCATGAGCTGGTGGGATTGGAAAAGATGGCAAAAGGAGATAGACTGGATGGCTATGCACGGTATCAATATGCCGCTGGCCCTAACCGGGCAGGAGTATACCTGGTATGAAGTTTACAAGGGCATGGGTTTTACAGATAATGACCTAAAGGATTTTTTTAGCGGCCCTGCATATTTTTCATGGTTTTGGATGGGTAACCTGGATGGCTGGGGAGGCCCGCTTCCGTTAAGCTGGATGCAAAGCCATCGTGATCTGCAGCAAAAAATAGTGCGCCGCGAGCGTGAACTGGGTATGAAACCGGTTTTACAATCCTTTACCGGGCATGTTCCTGCATCTTTTCAAAAGCATTTTCCGGCATCTAAACTGAAAAAAACAAACTGGAATAATGGCTTTGCCGATACCTATATTCTGGATACGGATGACCCCCTGTTTGCTGAGATCGGCAATAAATTTATTAAGGCGCAAACCGCGCTTTATGGTACCGACCATTTGTACTCGGCAGATACCTTTAATGAAAACGAGCCGCCGACCAATGATACGGCCTATCTTGCGGCATTAAGTAACCGGGTTTATCAGGCCATGAGTAAGGCCGATCCCAAAGCTATTTGGGTAATGCAGGGCTGGCTTTTTTACAGTGACCGTAAATTCTGGAACGCGCCACAGGTAAAAGCCCTGCTTGATGCTGTACCCAATGAGCACATGATCATCCTTGATCTGGCTACTGAGATTGAGCCGGTATGGAAACGCACAGATGCCTTTTACGGGAAACCGTGGATTTGGAATATGCTGAATAATTTTGGCGGAAATGTAAACCTTTTCGGGCGAATGGAGGGCGTGGCCGATGGCCCGGCGAAGGCTTTGCATGCCGCTAACAAAGGCGAACTTAAAGGGATTGGGTTAACCATGGAAGCCATTGAGCAAAACCCCGTATTGTATGAGTTAATGTTGCAAAATACGTGGCAGGATTCGGTTATTCCGCTGGATGCATGGTTAAGCAAATACCTGCGTAATCGCTATGGCACCCATAGCAAAAATGCCATTGATGCCTGGCAGGTATTAAAGAAAACGGTTTATAACGGCATGGCCATACGTGACGGCGCCGAAAGCATCATCACCGGAAGACCAACTTTTGATTCGACTACGGTATGGACAAGAACAAAGCTTAATTACAATCCTAAAGATCTTTTACCCGCATGGGATGGTTTAATAAAAGCTATTCCTGCCTGCCGCAATAGTGATGGTTTTAATTATGACCTGGTGGATGTAACCCGACAGGTGCTTGCAAATTATGCGCTTCCGCTGCAAAAGCAATGGGTTAAGGCGTACCGTGAGAAAAATGCAGAAGAGTTTAAGTTATATAGTGAGCAGTACTTACAACTGATCAGTGATRTGGACAAACTACTTGCAAGCCGTAAAGATTTTTTATTAGGACCGTGGATTGCAGATGCCAGAAGCTGGGGAACCACTGCCGCGGAGAAAGCATTGTATGAACGCAACGCCCGCGATCTGATTACCCTTTGGGGCGATGCCGAAAGTCCGCTTCATGAGTATGCCAACAGGCAATGGAGTGGTTTGCTGAATGATTTTTATAAGGTACGATGGCAAAAATTCTTTGGGTTATTAACCACTTCGCTGCAATCTAATAAGGAAGCTGATCTGCCTGCTTTTGAGCAATCGATAAAGCATTGGGAATGGCAATGGGTAAACGGCCGTAAGGATTTTCCGGCTCAGGCAACCGGCAACCCGGTTACCGAATCCGAAAGGATCTATCAAAAATATCGTAAACAAATAGGAGCCGCGTATTAATATGGAATCACTAAAATTATTAAGTATATGACTACGCCGGGCCCAAAAGTAAAGCGTCTGGTTTCGCTCGATGCCTTAAGGGGCTTTGATATGTTCTGGATAATGAGCGGCGAGCAAATTGCCCATGCATTGGCAAAAGCTACGGGCTGGTCTGTGTTTATATGGCTTTCAGGACAATTGCACCACACCGTATGGGATGGATTTACTTTTTATGACATGATCTTTCCGCTGTTTTTATTTATAGCGGGTGTTTCCATGCCATATTCCATGGGTAATAAAATGAGTAAAGCAGGCGTAGATTCAGCAATGCAGTTACCTGGCGATGCCAAATGGCCCATTTACAAATCAATGATCAGGCGTACGCTTATATTGCTTTTGTTAGGGATGATCGTAAATGGCCTGTTAAAATTTAACGGATATGAGAACACCCGTTTTGCCAGCGTTTTAGGTCGCATTGGGTTGGCCTGGTTTTTTGCAGGACTCATCTATCTTAATTTTAACCTGCGCGGMCAAATTATCTGGTTTATTGGGTTGCTGGCAGGTTACTGGGCTGCTATGATGTTTATCCCTGTTCCTGGGTATGGGCCGGGCGTATTAACCATGGCCGGATCTTTTGAATCATATGTGGACAGGTTGTTATTGCCCGGTCGCTTGCATGATAAAATACATGATCCCGAAGGTGTGTTATCTACCATACCAGCTATTGGTACCGCGTTGCTTGGTGTTTTTACAGGTAGCTTTTTAAAGCTCGATTCAGCAAAATGGACAATGCTCAAAAAAGGGGGCGCATTGTTTATGGCAGGTCTTATATTAATTGCTGCGGGTAAATTATGGGGACTGGACTTTCCTATCAATAAACGCTTATGGTCAAGCTCGTTCGTATTGTATGTTGGCGGATGGAGTCTGATCTTTTTATCCGTTTTTTACCTGATCATTGATGTCGCGGGTTTTAAAAAATGGGCATTCCCATTTATTCTCATCGGTACAAATTCTATAGTGATCTATATCTGCTCAGAGGGGTTGGTCAATTTTGGGTATACCGCCAATTATATATTTGGCGGGCTTGTACATTTGGCCCCTTTAGCGTGGCAGGCCGTTTTTGCAGCCACTGCTGTAACACTGATACAATTGGTGTTTTTGTATTTTTTATATCGAAATAAATTGTTTTTAAAAGTCTGATTAGTTGAAACCTTATTCCATGAGATTATTATGCTTGCTTACACTATTAATAATATGATCCTGAAATATCAGAAGGAGGATTTTCGCTCGGCTTGTATTTTTGATGATGTAAATAACTTAAGTTTAACCGATATTAAAATACCAACCATAAAAACGTACCCGGTAATGGTGTTCAAAAATGTGATAGCCCCCTTGGTAAAGGAGTGCAAATACCTGGTGATCAAAAAGAAAAAAAGTTTTAAATAATGCTCAGAAAGCTATTCCTTATAGTTGGCCTAAACGGTTTGTTAATTACCATCGGCTTTGCCCAATCTGCCGATCTGGTTAAATATGTACAGCCATTATCTGGTACAGCAGCCAGCACCACATCATCAGCATTAAAGCATGGGAGCGGAACCGAAAGCTATGCTAATACTATTCCGGCAGTTGGGCTTCCCTTTGGCATGACCCAATGGACACCACAAACCCATACTTCAGAAAACAAATGCCTGCCGCCCTATAGCTACAAGGATAGTCTGCTTAACGGTTTCAGGGCCACGCACTGGCTTAGTGGCTCATGCACACAGGATTATGGTAGTTTTACCATTATGCCCATTAGCGGTAAGTTAAAAACAACAACACAGGCTTATGCCGTTCCATTCTCGCATCAAAATGAAACTACGTCGCCCGCATATTACCGTGTTGATTTAAAAGGTTACCAGTTAAGTACCGAGATAACCGCTACCCTACGGTGCGGTATGATGCAGTTTACCATGGATAAGGCAGATAGCCTGTACCTGCTGGTAATGCCAAACAGCGATAAAGATAAAGGATCAATAAGCGTTGATGCTGTGCATAGTGAGGTATATGGTTATAATCCAGCTTACCGCATTTACCAGGGCTGGGGCAATCCCGCCGGTTTTAGCGGTTATTTTGTGATGAAAGTAGAGCGCGGAATAGGCAGCAGCGGAACATTTAGTGATGAACAAATATTTACAGCCAAGAGCATAGCAAACCTCAAAAATATAGGCGCTTTTATAGGGTTTAAATTAAAAAAAGGCGAAAAATTACGGGTCAGGATCGGTACCTCTTTTACCAGTGTGGCAGATGCCAGGAAAAACCTGCAGGCCGAAATTAAAGACTGGGATTTTGACGCTTTGGTTAAACAAAACAAGCAGGTATGGCAAAATGAATTAAGTCGGCTTAGTGTAACAACTGATAACGAGCATGATAAGTATATTTTTTATACGGCCTACTATCACGCCATGCAGCACCCGCGCTTGTTTAACAATGTAGATGGAACATATCCGCGGTTTGCAGGTAACTACCAAACAGAACACCTAAGCAAGGGAAATTATTATGATGATTTTTCCATGTGGGATATTTACCGGGCGCAATTGCCTTTATATGAAATTATAAAACCCAACCTGATCAATGATCTGGTAAGGTCAATGATCTTAAAAGGACAGCAGGGGCAGTGGATGCCYATATTTCCTTGCTGGAACAGTTATACAGCGGCCATGGTAGGCGATCATGCAACCGCTTTTATAGCCTCTGCTTACAATAAAAAGATCCGGGATTATAATATAACCGAGGGGTACCGGCTGATGCGTCAGAATGCTTTTGATATAGCGCCCCGGCCGGATTATTTAAATGGTAAGGGAAGGCGCGCGCTTGCTTCCTATTTAAAATACGGTTATATCCCTATGGAGGATAGCGTACAAGATGCTTTCCATAAAAAAGAACAGGTTAGCCGTACTTTGGAGTATGCTTATGATGATTACGCGCTGGCCACCATTGCAAAAGCTTTAAGGAAAAATACCGATCATCAATTGCTGGCAAAGCGTGCCTTGAATTACCAAAATGTATTTGATGCCGGTGCCGGGCTGGTAAGGGGCCGGTATCAGAATGGTGACTGGATTAAACCATTTAAACCCGATAACCGCGAGCCTTATATAACAGAGGGAACTCCCAGGCAATATACTTTTTATGTGCCCCAGGATGTTCCGGGTCTGAGCCGTTTAATGGGCGGGCGGGCAAAGTTAGAGGCAAAATTAGATACCCTGTTTAAGGATGATGAATACTGGCACGGCAACGAACCGGGCCACCAGATCCCTTTTATGTACAATTATACCAGGGCTCCCTGGAAAACCCAGCAGGAAGTAAGGCTTATATTGGCAGGAGAATACACGGATGGCCCCGGCGGTTTAAGCGGTAATGACGATGCCGGGCAAATGTCGGCATGGTATATTTTTGCATCGATGGGGTTTTACCCGGTTGACCCGGTTTCTGATGTATATCTCTTGTGTTCGCCTATTTTTGATCGTGTGGCAATTAAACTTCCAGGTGGGCAGTCATTAAAGATCATTACCCACAAAGAATCAAAAGATGCCATTTATATCAGTTCTGTAAAATGGAATGGCAAAGTATATACTATAAATTATATTCGTTACAATGCCATCATGAACGGTGGTAAACTGGAGTTCTATTTGAAAAATAAACCGAATAAAACCTGGGGAACAAAAATAGCAGATCAGCCTAAGGGTTTATCTCCATCTATCAATTAAATATTCATATAAAAATGCGATTAAAAACATTATTCATATCCACTTCAATTGTCCTGTTATCATTTATAGCCCGTGGGCAACAGGCTAAAAAGAACGTTCAAAGTACTGCTGGGATTTATAATATAAAACAGTATGGGGCAGTTGGCGATGGTAAAAGCAATAATGCGAAAGCGATACAACGTGCTATTGACGCCTGTTCGGCAGCCGGCGGTGGGCGTGTGTATGTGCCAGCAGGCGGAACTTTTGTAAGCGGCCCGTTTAAGCTAAAGTCATTTGTTGAACTTTATGTGGAAACAGGCGCCCGGATACTGGCATCGGGCGATGAAAAACTATATACCGAAAGCGCGTTCAGGGAAAACAAAGGCGAAGGGACAATTTGGATAGGCGGCGAAAACCTGGAGCAGGTTACCATTAGTGGCGGTGGTATTATTGACGGTAATGGGATTGCTTTTATGGGTAAGGAACTGGATGATTCATACGAGCTGAAACCATTCAATATAGTTGACCCAAGGCCGCATCTGCTTACGTTGGTTGGCTGTAAAAATGTACGTATCCGTGATCTTACTATCCGTAACTCGGCCTACTGGACTGTACACCTGGCCGGGTGTAATGATGTGGCTATTACAGATATTACCTTATTGAACAGCATAAAAGTGCGAAACAGCGATGGTATTGACATTGATCATAGTAAAAACGTGCGGATAGCCAATTGCTACATAGAATCGGGCGATGATTGCATTTGTTTAAAAAACCGCAGGGAATACCAGGAGTTTGGAGCCTGTGAAAATATCACAGTGAGTAATTGTACCATGACATCAAGTTCCTGTGCTATTAAGATCGGGTCGGAGAATATGGACCGGATCAGTCATGTTGTTATTAACAACTGTATTATTAAAAATAGCAACCGTGGTTTGGGCATCCAAAACAGGGATGAAGGTACGGTAAGTGATGTAGTGTTCTCTAACATCATTGTTGATGCCCACCTGTTTTCTGATGTGTGGTGGGGTAAGGCTGAGCCTATTTATATTACAGCCTATCGCAGGGCAACAGCAAACAATAAAGATGCAGGGTGGCGTTTACCCAAAGGCGAAAAACAAGGCAGGGTAGGTGCGGTAACCAACATCTTTTTTAGCAATATTAAATGTAACAGTGAAAATGGCATTTATGTAAGTGCCGAAACCGCTGATAAGATCTCCAATATATATTTTGACCAGGTTGATGTCAACATCAATAAAACTACTGCACAGCCTGGCGGGATTTATGACCGCAGGCCAGGCAATGTTGAGGGTTTGGTTAAAGGGCGCACCTCAGCTTTCTATCTGGATCAGGCAACGGGAATTAATATCCGGAATTGTTCTGTTAACTGGGGAGCAAATCGYCCGGGATACTTTGCACATGGGGTAGAAAGCCATAATGTATCAGCACTAACCATAAATAACCTGGCGGGGCAATCAGCCGATCCTCAAAAATGGGAGGCGGTGAAAGCCTATTAGTATTTTGGAATAGGGGCTATGATAAAGATTACCGGCACTACTTCAACGTAACCTTGTGCTGTGTGATCAGTTGGATGGCTTCTTCGCGCGTTTTGCCCTCAATGGCCATAACAAAATCTATCGGACCGCCACCTTTTCCGCAGCCAAAGCACTGGAAAATATTTTTTTCGGGGGATACCATTAATGAAGTCGCCTGGTCAGGATGGAAGGGGCATCTGCCCTTTAAGTTCCTGCGGCTTTCTTCTAAGAGTACATACTTAGAAACGATCCTGACAAGGTCTGCCTGGACCGGGGAAATAAAATGATCTGAAGACATAAAATAATAAAGCAGTATCCTGACTAAACAGGAGGCCGAAATTACTTAAACATGCAGATTTGAACTTGCATTGTGGAAAAAAAACTATGATGTTTTTATAAATTTTAAGAAATGGCATCTTGCGCTATCACGCTCCAGTCATCGTTGCCATGACCCTTAGCTATCCAATCATCCATTACAGCCGCGATGACAGGTATCAGGGACAAGGTAGTTTCGCCATGCTTTGCCGCGTCCATCATTAGCCCGGCATCCTTCCTGGCCATATTTAGCTCCCAGGAGGCCTGTTTAAAATTTCCCTCGGTGATCTTTTTAAACCGCGCAGGCATTGTTGCGCCAGGGTTCCAGGATTCGAATAATGCAGAGACATCTCCTGACGGGATATTTAGGGCTTTAGCCAGTGAGAGAGTATCTGTAAGGCCGGCGGTAAGCGTTAGCAGGAAAAGGTTACCGATAAGTTTCATGCCTGCAGCTTTACCTTCTTCCGGACCTAAATTTAAGACCTTTCCTGTTATTTTTGATAATTCAGGTTCTACCCGGCTAATTACATCCTGGTCGCCCGATACCAGCATATTGCCCGTGCTTTCCAGTGCGTTTTGCGGGCCCATAAATACAGGTGCATGAAGGTAGGTATATCCTTTCGCTTTCCATGCAGCGGTTCTTTCGGCTGCTCCTTTAGCTGAGGTAGTAGTATGATCAATGATAATGGCACCTGGTTCAAATCCCTTACCGGCCATAGCCAGAACTTCATCCACGGTATCGTCATCCTTGAGGGTAACATGTATAGTAGTTGCACCTTTTACAGCTTCAGTCACATCGTCAAATGCTTTGGCACCATAGGTTTCCAATGCCCGTGCTTTGGTTGCGGTACGGTTCCAGACTTGCACCTGCTCACCTTTTTGGATCATGGCCCTTACAAAATTGGAGCCCAACAGGCCCATCCCAAGAAATGCTTTCATAAAGTATTATTTATATACGATAAAGGTAGAGACTTAATTAGAAAAGGCAGGACCATCAACATAAAAAGAAGTCGCATTATTTAATAACTGCCTCTTATTCTATTGTCCTTCGGGGGCGTTTTGCCCTTACTTCTCCTGATGGTTTTTTAATGTTGGTATAATTGAAAGTCTTTTTAGGAGGGGCCTGTGAAGCGGGCTTTTCTTCATTGATATTTACACTTAAAACCCGGTCGCCCATAGGGGTGCCATCTAAAGCAATCACCGCGTTTTCGGCACCAGCCCTGTCCTTCATTTCCAGGAAAGCATAGCCTTTACAGATCCTCGTTTTCTTATCACGCACGATCTTGATCGTGCTTACATCTCCATGTGGACCAATCAATCTGACCAGGTCCAGTTCTGTCATGTCCAGCGGGAATCCCCCAACAAATAATTTAACCATTATAAACTTTGATCCGATATTAAGTAAAGTAAACCCACGAATAGTTATTTCGTTTTAATGCAGTCTACATAATTTCATTTTAGTATTCCTGCAAATAAATTTTTCTAAAAATAGGTTATAATAATTCAGATACAAAACAGAAGTGTAATGCAATGAATATTTTTATTTTCAATACATTGATATAAAGCAATTAATGAGATTCAGGAAGTGTTGGAATGAGAAGGGTTCTATACCGAAGATGCATTTTTAATAGATTCTGCAATTTTTTTAAGCCCTATAGCTAATTGATTTTCTACAGTTTTTACAGATACATTTAATAAGGCGGCCACTTCTTTATATTTTAATCCATCTTCTTTGATCATACAGAAAACGAGTTTGCATTTTGCAGGTAAATTATTAATAAAGGAGTTTAAAGCATTAACCCCCTCCTGGCTAATCATTACGCTTTCAGGATCAATAGTTATATATCTGTTTTCGTTATATATCGTTTCAATCGTAATATGATCGTGTTTGCGTTCATTCCGTAAATAATTTAGAGATAGATTTTTTACAGATACATAAAGATAGGTATCCAGGTTTTCTATTGCCGTAAAAGAGCTTCTTTTTTTCCAGAGGTTAATCAAAACATCGTGTACTATTTCTTCAGCAGCTTCTTTGTTATGTACCAGTGACGTGGCAAACCTGTAAAGTTTTATAAAATATTGCCTGTACAGGTCTTTAAACACCTGTTCATCCTTTAATCCGGTTCGCTCAAAATTCTTGTTCAGAATGACTTGCATGGAAGGTGCAATCGGTTAGTAATTGGTAAATAAAGGTATTGTTTTTTTAATGATTTATGTTGGTTAAAGCATAAAAAGCCTTTTTTGTAAAAATATTAAATTTTCTTTTGGGGGTTTTCACATTTTCTTGTGTCCTTAACTTATATGACATTAGAAGAAAGGGCCTGGCTGCTTATTTCCAGATCCATTTCAGGAGAGATCTCTGCTGAGGAATTGGAGGAGTTGGAATCAATTTTCCAGGCCGAGCCCGGGTTACGGGCAGACTATGAACTTGTCGTAAAATTAAAAACCATTACCCCGGGCGCTTCATCAATAGAGGAGCGCCGTGCTATGGAAAGGGGGCTTGATAAGTTTGATCAGTCCATGATCAATGAAAATGGCTTTGCCGAAAAAGTTATATTTAACCATAACCGCCTTGACCCTTTGCAACGCGGCCATCGCAAAAGATGGATGCTGGCGGCCTCGGCTGTTATAATGCTAATGGCGGGTTTGTGGGCAAAGTATTACTTAAAACAATTTAATAAGGTTGTGGAACAACAGGTAGTGGTTACCCCCAATGGTAAACGCGTTCATACCATTTTGCCCGATGGTTCATCCGTATGGCTAAATGCGGCATCATCTATAAAGTTTGCTGATAATTTAAATGAAAGCGGTAAAAGAGAGGTTTTTTTAAGTGGAGAAGCTTATTTTGATGTTAAGCATGATACAAAGCACCCTTTCATTGTACACGCGGGCAAGCTCAGCGTAGTTGTATTAGGAACTGCATTTAATGTTAGGGCCTACAAAAGCGATGATTTTATTGAAACAACGCTTATAAGGGGCAAAGTAGAAGTAATGAACGAAAGTAAACCCGGAGCCAACATTATATTATATCCTAATGAAAAAATTACCATAAACACCCGTAAGGATCTGGAGAAGAAAGCAGACATATTGCACAAAGCCGTGATAAGGGATTCTGTTGTGGTAACATCAGGTAAAATTGTTGACGCGCAGGTAGTGCCCGATGCAGCGGTTGAAGAAACAGCCTGGTTAAATAATAAGATCATATTTAAACAGGAACGGTTTACTGATCTGGCCATTCGCCTGGAACRCTGGTATAACGTCCAAATTATTTTTGATAATGACAAGTACTCAACTATACGGTTTACAGGGGTATTTAAAGATCAAAACATTATTGAGGTGATGCATGCTTTGCAGCTTACCCAACCATTTCACTATACGTTAACCGATAAACAAATTCATATATGGTAAACCAGCTATTAACCAAAAAACTTATAAGAGAAGAAAGGAAACATCGCATGAAATAATCATACTTACTCTGAACTTTATTAACCCCAAACAAATAAGGAAGTGCGGGAACACTTCCTCTGTTGGGGCCAATGCCAATAACCTATTATCTGGAAGGATCTCAGGAAACTTTAATTTATTAACCTCAACAAATCAAAAGTATGAAAAAAACTTTTAGTTCTTTCATTAAGCGTCCCTATGTCAAGAAAATTCTTTTGTGCGTGAAATTAACATTTGCTCTGCTTTTAATTACGCTTATCCATGTTTCTGCAAAGGTGCGGTCACAGGAAAAAATTGACCTGAATGTTAAAAACGTTAAGCTGGAGAATTTTTTTGAACTCCTGGAGAAAAAAAGTAGTTATACTTTTTTATATATCAACAAGGCCATACCAAATCAATCAGTCAACATCAATGTTAAGGACCTTACGGTTCCGCAAATACTTGACTTTACTTTAAAAAACACCGGTTTGGCTTACCGGATATTATCAGAAAAACTGGTAGTGATCACGCAAGTAAGCGCTCCGCAGATAGCCGATATCAAGGTTACCGGTAAAGTGGTGGATGCAACGGGCGCGGCACTCATAGGTGCAACGGTTGGTGTAAAAAACGGTAAAAACCTGGCTGTTACCGATGTAAACGGAGCTTTTACGGTTACAGTACCAGAAAATGCTGTCCTGCTGATATCCTATATAGGTTTTCAAACACAGGAAGTACCTGTTGCAGGGAAAACCGAACTAACCATTACCCTTAAAGAAGCGGCCGGCAGCCTTAACGAGGTAATTGTTATTGGTTACGGTACGCAGCGTAAGAAAGACCTTACGGGCGCTGTATCCGTGATCAGCGCAAAGGATATCAATGCCATTCCGGTAGGAGGGGTTGATCAGATCATGCAGGGTAAATCGGCAGGTGTGGCTGTAAGTCAGAATACCGGGGCTCCCGGCGATGCCATATCAGTACGTATACGTGGTATTGGAACCATAAATGATAATAGTCCGCTTTATATTATTGATGGCGTGCCCACAAAAGATGGCATAAATGAGATCTCACCAAATGATATCGAAAGTATTAATATCCTTAAGGATGCTTCATCCGCAGCTATATATGGTGCAAGGGCATCAAATGGTGTGGTGATAGTTACCACCAAAAAAGGCAGTTCGGGCAAGGCAAAGCTATCAATAAGTGCTTATACCGGTGTGCAGGAACCACAGAACCTGATCAAAATGGCCAATACCTCCCAATATGTATCAGCCTACAATACCGCGGCAAAAAATGATGGCCGCGCGCTTATTTCAGATAGCCTTGCCAGGACATTCTCTGATGTGAACTGGTTAAAACAGGTATTAAAGTCGGCACCGGTTACCAATGGCCAATTATCCATAAGCGGCGGAAATGAAAACTCACAATACATTGTTTCGGCCAATTATTTTAACCAGGAAGGGATGATCGAAAACTCATCTTTTAACCGGTTTAATTTACGCACCTCTGTAAGTAGCACCTTATCCAAATACCTTAAAATAGGGACCAATGTTAACCTGGGCTATTCAAAAACCAGGCAGGTAGGTACTTCGGGCGATGGATATGGTACCGGCAATCCCGGACCAAGTGTTGTCCGTTACGCCCTGTTCCGTACGCCTGCAACACCGGTTCGCAACGCGGCTGGTCAGTTTGTTGATCTTCCCGCTCATTATGATGTTTTAGGGGATGGTTTAAATCCGGTAGCGCTGGCCGATGCCACAAACCGTAATTTTTATGCTTATACCATTTTAGGTGATGCCTTCGCAGAATTAACACCTATAAAAAATCTGAGGCTAAAATCAGATATCGGTATTAATATGATCATGACCGATTATAAGCAGTTTTTTGAAACCTACGGTATCGACAGGTTTTTTAACTCACCTAATTCGCTTGCGCAATCGCACAGTAATGAACTTAACTATAACTGGACAAACACAGCTACCTATGATTTGACATTGGATAAGCATGTGCTGAATTTTTTAGCCGGTACAGAATTAATTAAAACAGATGTGCAAGCCTTATCGGCCTCGCGCACCCAGTATATTGATCAGTCATCAAATTTCCAATATCTTGATAGCGGTATTGGTATACAGCAAAATGGAGGCAACCGGTCTGATATAGGCTTATTCTCCCTGTTTGGGCGTATCGGTTATCAGTACGATAATAAGTACCTGGCCAGTGTAAATTACAGGAGGGATGGTTCATCACAATTGTCTCCCGGTTCGCGTTACGAAAGCTTTTACTCGGGTTCATTAGGCTGGCGTATTGATCAGGAAGAATTTATGAAGAGTATTACGCCTATATCCCTGTTTAAATTAAGGGCAAGTTTAGGTCAGTTAGGTAACTCATCCATTGGTAATTATCCATATACATCGCTGATCACTGGTGGTTTTTACTATCCTTTTGGAGGCGCCTCTAACCAGGGTTACAGCATAACCTCCAAAGGCAATCCCAATATCAAATGGGAATCAAGCACGCAGGCAGATGTAGGGTTAGACCTCGGTTTTTTCCAGAACGCGCTGACGTTAACCGCCGATTATTATGTTAAAAAAACCTCGAATGTATTGCTGAAACTGCCTGAACCAAGCAGCGCCGGTAATGGCGGCAACCCTGCGGTAAATGCTGGTAAAGTGCGCAATAGCGGCCTTGAGCTCGAACTAAGCTATCGCAATTCCATCAATAAGGATTGGAGCTATAACATAAGCGGCAACTTTGCTACAGTGGTTAATAAAGTTACTTCGCTTGCGGGTGGGGTTCCAATTGTTGGTGGCCGTATTGATAATAATTATTATGCAACACTTACCGAAGAAGGGCATTCAATAGGTTCATTTTACCTGTTGCAAAAGGAAGGTATTTTCCAGAACCCGCAGCAGGTGTTTACCCATGCATACCAGGGGCCTGGCATAAAATCGGGCGATGTGATGTATAAGGATGTTAACAATGATGGTGTTATTGATGAAAAGGACCGCACCTTTGTTGGCAGCCCTATACCTAAGTTCACTTATGGCTTTACCGGTAATATCCAGTATAAAAACTTCGATTTGAGCCTGTTTTTCCAGGGAGTATATGGTAATAAGATCTATAATCAGGTACTTACCGATATTGAAGGCTTTTATCGTCCATTTAATATTACCGAAAGGATAGCCACACAGAGCTGGACAGGACCAGGTTCAACCAATGAGTTTCCGCGATTGTCATGGAACGGGGCGCAAAACAACAAAATGCCCTCAACCCGTTTCCTGGAAAGTGGTTCGTATTTAAGGCTTAAAAATATCCAGGTAGGGTATAAATTAGGTAAAAATGCGCTAAGTAGCCTTCATATTTCATCGGTAAGGATCTTTGCCAGCGCGCAAAACCTGTTAACCTTTACCAAATACACCGGTCTTGATCCCGAAATGTATAGCAATAGCAATAATGCTGGTGATGGTGACCGGGCGGTGGGTATTGATTGGGGAACTTACCCTTCGGCACGTACGATCACTTTTGGTGTTAACGCTAATTTCTAATCTAAATTTATTAAGAGATGAAAGCAAAAAATATTATTATATATACAATCGCCATCCTGTTTATTATGATCACAGGATGTAAAAAGATCCTGGAGCAACCGGTACTGGGGCAATATCAATCTGGTGATTTTTTCACTTCGGATGCAAATGCAACACTTGCCGTAAATGCCGCATATAATCCACTCACTTTTACTGATGCATCCAGCAATGCCATTTGGGTATTAGGCGATGTAGCATCTGATGATGCTATAAAAGGCGGTAACCCGGGCGATCAGGCCGATTTTCAAAGTATTGATGAATTCAATATCATCCCATCAAACTCAGCCGTTGAAGGTGTTTGGAAAAGGTATTACGATGGTATTTTTAAATGTAATGTGGTTATAGACGGGTTATCGGATGCTAATAAAGCTGTGTCTGATGCTGTAAAGAAATCAGTAGTAGGTCAGGCCCAATTTTTAAGGGCTTATTACTATTTTAATTTAACGGTTGCCTATGGCGATATTCCTATGCACCTGAAAGTGGAAACACCCGAAGAGCTGCAAAGCCCGGCATTGCCCCAGGCACAGATCTACGCGCAGATAGAAAAAGATTGTCAGGCTGCTGCTGCAGCCTTACCTGCAAGCTGGCCCGCCGCCGATCTTGGCCGTGCAACCAAAGGGGCAGCAATGGCCTTGTTAGCCAAAACCTATCTTTTTGAAAAGAAATGGGACCTGGCGGCCTCAACAGCCAAGGCGGTTGACGCATTAGGGGTTTATAGTTTATTACCCGTTTTTGCCGATAATTTCAGGGCTGCAACAAAAAACAATGCTGAGTCGGTGTTTTCAGTTCAACATGCCAGTGGTTTGGTGCCTTTTCAGGGGAATACGCTAAACCAATGGTTTGCTCCACGGTCGCAAAATGGGTATGGTTTCTTTTATCCTACACAAAGTTTGGTTGATAATTTTGAAAAATCAACCGGCGGCGTTGTTGATCCGAGACTGGATTATACGGTAGGCAGGGCAGGGCACCCATGGTTTGATACCAGCTTTGACCCCACATGGACCACTACAGGGTTTTTAAGCAAAAAACACATCCAACCCTTAACTGAGGTACCAACAGCTACCAAAGGCGATGGTAATTTAAATTACCAGGCCATCAGGTTTGCCGAGGTTTTATTGATTGAAGCAGAAGCTTTAAACGAAAAGGGCGATGGCGCAGGTGCTTTGGTACCGCTTAACCGGGTTCGTAAAAGAGCCAGGGAAAGTTACGTGTACGACAAAACCCTGCCCGATTATGCAGGTGGCGTAGTGCCTGCTGGTTTGCTACCTGATGTGACTGTTACTGATCAGGCTCAATTGCGTGATATTATACGTAAGGAAAGGCGTTCAGAACTGGCCCTGGAATTTCACCGTTTCTTTGATGTGATCCGTTATGGGGCAGCTTATGCCAGCGATGCACTTAAAGATCAGCCTAACTTTAATTATAGCAGCAATCAGTTTTTCCCGATACCACTTAGCGAAAGACAAACCAATTTAAAATTAGGTAAGTAACGGTTAAACTTAAATGTGATAAAATGAGAAATCTAAAAAAAATTACATCAGCCGTTATAGTATTAGCGCTGATCACCATACTTCAGTCCTGCAGTAAAAAGGAGGATAAACCCAATTATAATGCCGATAAAGCAAAGCTTACTTTGGCAATTGACTCGGCAACGGTACTGTATTCGTCAACTGCGGAGGGGAATAAACCCGGCCAGTATGCGGTAGGAGCGAAAGCAGATCTAAAAACAGCGATAGATCTGGCTGCAGGTATAAAGACCGGGAACACGTTTACCCAGCAACAGGTCAATAACGCGCAAGCCAATCTTAACCGCGTTGTAGCTTCATTTAAAACCAAGCTGATACAGGAAGTGTCGGCGGCTAACCTCGTAGCACAATGGAAGTTTGATGGTAGTGCGGATGATGCTACAGCCAATAAGCACAATGGGATGTTAAAGTCGGGCATTATTGGTCCGGGTAATGCACCTGTAGACGGTAATACTTTGCCAAAATTAATTGCCGACCGTTTTGGCCGGGCTAATATGGCTTATGATTTTAACAACGGTGCTTATATTGAAGTGCCTTATGATATGTCATTAAACCCTAAGGAGTTCACCATAAGTTTGTGGATCAAAAGGCATAATACCTATTCGGATAATTATATCATGTCACTCAATAGGTGGAACGGGTTTAAATTTCAACTGCAAAGCAATAATTTCCTGTTCCTGACCATTCATGCCGATAATGGGTATCATGATGTAGATGATAACCCCGGCATTGTACCTTTAGAAACATGGACACAGGTAAGCGTTTCGTACACCAACGGAACCATGAAGTTTTATATCAACGGGGCTATGGTTAAATCGGCCGCTGTAACGGGTGTCCCTATAACGCYTCCAACCCCTGTGAATCTGACCATTGGCCAGCAACTCCCTAAAAGCCTGATCACTACAGACCAATCAAGTGATTATGCCTATTACGGTGGTTCGTTTTTTAATGGTTCAATGGATGATCTCCGTTTTTATAACCGGGCATTAACCGATGCCGAAGTCCTGTCGATCTATACGATTGAAAGTACGTTATAATAACAATGAATGAAGATAGGCAGGGCTATTTTACCTATCTTCATTTTATTAAACCTATAAATCTAATTGTTTCATGAAGAGTTATACTATACTGATATCCATAGTGGCCGCTTTGGGCGGGTTATTGTTTGGTTTTGATACGGCTGTAATAGCCGGAGCACTGCATTATTTGAAACCCTTTTTTCAACTTAGCGACGCCGAAATAGGGCTCATAGTGGCTGCCGCATCAATTGGCTGTATCCCCGGCGCCTTGTTTGCTGGTGGTTTGGCCGATAAATTCGGCCGTAAAAAGCTAATGATCGTAACTTCTTTGCTGTACGTTATTGCGGCTGTAGGGAGCGGTATTGCCGGCAGCTTTACTGAATTGGTTGCTTACCGTTTTATTGGAGGGATAGCTATCGGTATGGCATCAACGCTGGCACCCATTTATATATCTGAGGTGGCCCCTCCAAGTTTTAGGGGGCGGCTGGGCATGTTGCAGCAGTTGGCTATTGTAAGCGGTATATTATTGTCTTTTATATCCAACTATCTTATTGTAAATGCTTCGTACGAGTTTTTAAATAATGAGAATTACTGGCGCTATATGCTTGCAGCCGCGGTAATACCTTCTGTTATATTTTTTGTCCTGCTACTGTTGGTACCTGAAAGCCCAAGATGGCTGGTATCTAAACATAAAATAGCTGATGCAAAAAAAGTATTCGGTAATATTTATTCAGAGAGTGAAAGCCAGGAGCAGGTTAAAATGGTAACCGACGATATCGCATCAGAAAGCACCCCTGCCTTAAAAGATGTATTTACCCCACGCTTCAGAAAAGTTGTTATCATAGGGCTGGTATTTGCCTCCATAGCGCAGCTTACCGGGATCAATATTGTGTTTTACTATGCACCGCTGATATTTGAAAAAATACATGTAGGCGGCAGTGTTTTGTTTCAAACCATATTAACAGGCGTGGTTAACCTGATATTTACCCTGCTGGCTTTCCCACTGATAGATAGGCTGGGGCGTAAAAAGCTACTACTTGCCGGATCATTGATCATGGGGCTGTGTATGTTTGTATTGGCCGCCTTATTTTATTTCAACATGCTGCAAAACTATTTTGTGCTGCTAACCATATTCATTTACATAGGTGGCTTTGCCTGTACATGGGGGGTAGTACTTTGGGTATACGTTGCCGAAATATTCCCGAATAAAATACGTGGTACAGCAACATCCATTGCGGTGTTTGGTAACTGGGTAGCTAATTCCATTGTTTCGCTTACCTTTCCTGTAATGCTTTCGCAATTGGGGCCGGTGGCTACTTTTGGTGTTTATGGCATCATTAACATCAGCATGATACTATTTGTAAGCCGTTATGTATTTGAAACAAAAGGGGTTCCCCTTGAAAAAATTGAAGAACTATATGCCCAAGTTTAATAAGCTGTTCATGATAAACTTTTTTAAATCTGCAAGGATCTTAGCACTGGTATTGCTAACTCAGGTATGCTTTGCACAAACCAGCAACCATACACTGCCACACTGGGCGTTTGGAGGATTCGTGCGCCCGGCCAATGTAAACCCCATCATTTCGCCGGATACCAGTTCAAGGTTTACTGATCCTGTAAGTAAAAAGCAGGTTGCCTGGGAAGCAAATGATACGTTTAACCCGGCGGCAGCGCTCAAAAATGGTAAAATAGTTGTTTTATACCGGGCCGAGGATCTTTACGGAACAGGTATCGGCTTTCGAACCTCTCGACTTGGATATGCCGAAAGTAATGATGGCATCCATTTTATCAGGAGAAAAACACCCGTGCTTTACCCGGATAATGACATTGCAAAAAAATATGAATGGCCAGGGGGCTGTGAAGACCCGCGTGTGGCCGTTACTCCCGCTGGTACCTATGTGGTGTTCTATACTGAATGGAACCGTGATGTGCCCAGGCTTGGCGCTGCCACATCAAAAGACCTGATACATTGGAAAAAACACGGACCGATCTTTGAAACTGCTTATCGTGGCAAGTTTTTTAACATAGCCAGCAAGTCGGCCTCCATCCTGACAAAAGTTGTAAACGGCAAACAGGTGATCATCAAAATAAATGGCAAGTACTGGTTGTATTGGGGCGAGCACCATGTTTACGCTGCCACATCATCAAACCTTGTTGATTGGGCACCAGTTGTTAATAAGAATGGTGAGCTAAAAGAACTGATATCTCCACGCAAAGGCTATTTTGACAGCGACCTTACTGAATGCGGTCCGCCGGCATTAATGACCGCTAAAGGAATAATTTTATTTTACAATGGCAAAAACAAAGCAGATGAGGGCAGGGATAAAAGATTTAACGCCAATTCCTATTGCGCCGGACAGGCTTTGTTTGACCGTAAAGATCCCTCAAAACCGTTGGGCCGTTTAGATGTGCCTTTCCTGAGGCCTATGGAACCATTCGAAAAAAGCGGACAATACATAAACGGGACGGTTTTTATAGAAGGGATGGTCTATTTTAAAAAGAAATGGTTCCTGTATTATGGATGTGCCGATTCCAGGGTTGGCGTTGCCATATATGATCCGTCAAAATCAACCCCACCAGATCCTGTAACGGATAAATAATTTTTTGACAAGCAAGCTAAGCAATATTGAATGCGCTCCGTGGTATAACACGGAGCGCATTTATTATTTATCTCCAATTTGTACCAGCAAAACCTGCTAACCTCCTTGTCTTTATAAATTCAGTTGGAGCCATTTGTAAAAGTCGGCTTAAACGTAGCGCAAGAAATTTTATTGTCATCTGCACACTTATTTATTTAAATAAAACTACATTTGGATAGACAGGTTCTGTGTAGCGCACTTAAACCTTTAAGTAAACCAGTTATTCATATTAATGAGAAGATTATTATTTACCCTGGTAGGAGTAACAGCCTTTTTCTTTGGTTTTACTCAAAGTTTATTAACTAAAAAAGTAATAAAATATTCATTAAAGGATGGTCTTTCATTTGGTATAATAAATGGGATAACTCAGGATAATAAAGGATTTATGTGGTTTGCTACAGGCGATGGTTTAAACCGGTTTGATGGCACAAATTTCAAAGTGTTTAAATTTGAACCCGACAATCCGTATAGCTTGCCGAGCAATTATGTTCAAACTATATTTAAGGATATACAGGGCGATATTTGGATATCGTCAAGAAGAGGGATCTATCGATTTGATACGAACAGCGAGCGTTTTACAAAGTTTAACCCACCAGGGGTCCAATCGGCATATTTAAACAATGTGAACAGTATTTCTGAGAATAATAAAGATCAGTTATGGTTCTCTTGTGGTGGTTCGGGGTTTTCTTCCTATAACATAAAGAACAAACAGTTTAAAAGCTACACAAAAAAAGAATTGCCTGGCTTGTTAGGTGATTTATCAGTTGTTAATGTTATTGAAGATACCTATGGACTTTTATGGGTGGGTACGCGGGATGGCGGACTCAATGTTTTCAGTACAAAAGATGGAATTGTTGTAAAAAATTTGAATAATGAATTCCCCCTTAATCTGATTCCCCAGGGCCGGATCAATTGCATTTATGAAGATCATAATCATGACATCTGGATAGCTACCAGTAAAGGATTAGTGCTTTATAGAAGGAAAGAGCATAGTGTTCATGTTTTTTTTGGTCCGGATTATAAGCTGAAAAGCAACTATTTTTATTCACTTCTGGAAGATGACCATAAAAACCTGCTTGTTGGCCTGCAGGATGGAGGTTTGTATAATATAAATCTTGTTAAAGCCGAACAGTCGTTGTATAAAAATGTGACTATTGATCCTGTGAAATCTGAGGATAACTACAATGTTACGGCCAGGACTATACAAACCCTGTTTCAGGACCATGATAAGAATATTTGGACCGGAACATATGGCGATGGCATTTACATGCTAAGCAACGTTCCTGAAAAGTTTAAAAAATTTCAAAATAAATTAACCGATGCCTATAATATTAGTTTTTTGAGATATTATGGCATGTGTATAGATGCTGAGGGTTATCTGTGGCTGGGTACTGATGGCGATGGTATACATAAAAAGAAGCTGAATGGTGAAGTTGTAAAGTACTATAAGGCAAACGGACAAAAAGGTTCATTAACCGATAATGCTATACTCTGTGCATATAAAGACCATTCAAACACGTTATGGTTTGGTTCTTATTCGCATGGACTTTTTAGGTACAATAAAAAGACGGATTCCTTTACTAATTTCATTCATAAAAAAAATGATCCGGCAAGCATCTGTTTAAATGATGTAAGGGTGATTTTGGATGATTCAGAAAATAATTTATGGATCGGAACAAACGGAGGTGGGCTAAGTTTATTACCCGCGGGTAGTCATAAGTTTGTTAACTATACCCCTCAGAACAGCAGCATTTCTTCAGACTATATTCGTGCGCTTGCCGAAGACAAATATGGCAATCTGATCATAGGCACGTATGCCGCCGGGCTCAAATATTATATAAAAAGCCAAAACAAGTTTATTAATTATTTTAATAGGGCACAGGCCGAAAAGTTTTTACCCAGCCATTTTATATACTCTTTATATTTAGATAAAAGCGAAAATCTTTATATCGGTACGGAAGGAGATGGACTTGTTATATATGATATACGACACAAAAAATTTAAACGATATACAGAAAAAGACGGATTGGCGGATAATACTGTCAATGCAATACAAAGAGACCAGGCAGGTGACATTTGGATAAGTACCAATAAGGGTTTATCCCGCATTGATACGTATACCAATAAGATCATTAATTATGATAACTCAGATGGGTTGCAAACCGGGCAATTTAATCCGGGCTCATCGATGTATTGCAGTAAGGAAAAGTTTATGGTTTTTGGAGGCACCGAAGGGTATAATATTTTTTATCCTGCAGAAGTTAAACAAAACCTGTTTAAGCCAAAAGTTTTAATCACGGGTCTTCAGTTATTTGGCAAAGAGGTTGAAGTTGGTCAAAAAGATAATATATTAAGTCAGGTTGTTGATGAATCAACCCAAATTACTTTAAAATCAGATCAGTCTGTATTCTCCATACAATATGTTGCCTTAAACTATGTTTATGCCGAAAAAAGTGAGTTTGCTTATAAGCTGGTTGGATTGGATAAAAATTGGAATTATGTAAAAAATCAAAAATCGGTCACTTACCGCTATCTTCCGGCTGGCGATTATAAATTTAAAGTTAAATCAGCCAATCAGGATGGCATATGGTTTGAGAATTACGCTACTTTAAAAATAAAAATACTACCGCCGTGGTATAAAACGTGGTGGGCATTTTTAAGTTATTTCCTGACAATAGCTGCATTGATCTACTATTATTTGCGTTATCGCAATAACCAGGCTAAGTTGGCTTATGAGGTAAAAATAGTGCAGATGTCTGCTGAAAAAGAAAAGGAACTAAATGAGCGTAAACTGTCTTTTTTTACTAATATTTCTCATGAGTTTAGAACACCGCTTACTTTAATTATAAACCCTGTTAAAGAATTACTATTTAATCCGGGTGAAAGAGAGAACGAAATAAGTAATCTGAACATTGTTTTTCGTAATGCACGCAGGCTGCTAAGCCTGGTTGATCAATTGCTATTATTCAGAAAAGCTGATAGTGAATCAGATAAGCTTAAAATTGTAAGATTAAATATTGTAAACCTATGTAAAGAGGTTTTTTTGTGTTTCAGCCATCAGGCTAAAAGTAAAAATATATTGTTTGACTTTGTTTGCGAAACTGATACCATGGAAGTATTTGCGGACAGGGAAAAGATGGAAATTGTTTTATTTAATTTAATATCAAATGCATTAAAGTTC
>NZ_JBFUJG010000083.1:0-23227 GCF_056401495.1 Mucilaginibacter sp. P4_E8 | reverse complement strand
GAATTAAATATGGCGGCCAGGACAGCAATCACCTATGATCCTGAAATCAGCGCCTATGCTGAAAGAAAACTTAAAAATAAAAAATATGGATTGGTATTAAATAACGTAAAATTCAAGTTGATCTTAAGAATGTTTGCGCTTGTGAAGCGTGGTAAAATGTATGTGGAAAATTATAAGATAACGGCCTGAAAAATCTTTTTTTATTAAATTTTGGAATTATAGCAAACCTATAATACAAATCAGCCAGAACCACGGGCTGCAAAAAGTTGCCCTACTGCGTTCGCTCATTGCCTTCGCTTCAGCAAATATTTGCTATGCCCCTGCAGCCACACAGGCCACCAAGTTCTGCCTGATTTCACCCGAAGCAAACTGCAAAAAAAGATACAAGACTTTTAGAATCAAGAAAAAGAGAATCAGCAAAACTCAATTATTATTCTTCTGATAAATAGCTGGGGTAATGCCTGTCCACCGTTTAAAGGTGCGGGTAAAAGCGCTTAGCTCATTGTAGCCCAGTATGTATGATATTTCTTTAACCGGGTATGAGCCTGCCTTTAAATAATTAATGGCTAATGATTTCCGCGCCTCATCGGCCAGTTGCTGAAAGTTGATACCTTCTTCTTTTAATTTGCGCTGCAGCGTGCGGGCACTTACGTTAAAGTTCGACGCGATATCCTCTAACGACACAATACCCAAATATGAGTTTACAAGCAAATAATTATAGATGCGGGTTTTGAGCGTTTGATTTTCGCTTATAGCGGCTTTTGCTGGTGTCACCTTTTGAAGCAGTATATTTTGCAGCTCGTAATTCGCGGTGATGATTGGCTCATCCCAGTATTTCTTATCGAACATGATGCTATTACCGGCTGAGTTCATCACTGGTTTGCAGCGCATTACACGTTCATATTCAACATCATCATCAATCTGCCGGGCGTAGCTGACCGTTAGCGGACTTATCTTTTTCAGCATCAGGCCATCCAATTCATGTACTACAAAAACCATCAGCAAATCAAGCGTTTGTATAGCCGGTACCGAATTTTGCCAATCGGGCATAGCGGGAATAAATTCCACCGAAAAGGTATCATCCTGCCGTGTTACTTCCAGCTTAAATGCTGTAGTTATTAAATGGGTTAATGATGCCGCGATGGTTAAAGCGCTGCCCACCGTTTCGCTGCTTTTAATGATCTCGCCAACAATACCCAGTGCTGATAGTTGCAATGATTCGCCAAAATGCAGACCAAACAGCTTATCCTTACTTAAATGGATAGCGTTATGCCACAGGTCGCTCACCTGTTTTTGAGTGAGGGGCCGGGTATCCGTCTGCAATTCTTCAATCGTAATATTCGACAGGCGGCACAGGGTTTCGGGCGATAGATCGCGTTGCGCGGCATAGGCCAGTAAACCCATTATCAATTTCTTAAGCTGATCTTCCATCATTCATTTATTGTTGCACTAAAGGTAAGGGTACTCCATTGCTTTATAAAAAATTGGCGCGATATGGTAAGCGAATGTCGCGCAAAGGTAATCTATGACCTCCATTTCCAAGCGACCTTTGGAGTATTAAATGAAAGGAAAAAAATCAATGAAACTCGGCGCTATCATCTGCATGCTTGCCATTACAAGTTATGGCCATGCACAAACAATTAACACAATTAATAATCAATCAAATACAAACAACATGAAAAACGAAGCAAAACAAGTAGTAGCAGAATTTTTAAACGCGGTACAAGTAGGCGATCTTGAACAACTGAGCACACTGCTGCACCCTGATATGGAATGGGTGCAGCCAGGCAACAACAGGGTATCGGGCTTAAAACGTTCAAGTGCCGAGGTATTTCAAATGGTGGGTAAAATGTTTGAGCTGTCTGCCAATACCTTAAAACTTACTGATATTAAAACTATCAGCGTTAATGGCAACCGCATAGCCTGCCTGCTACACTGGAACGCGTCGCAACCTGCCGGTGGCATTTTGGATGTGGATAATATAGATGTGTACACCGTTAATAATGGCAAGATCATCAAAGCCGAGATATTTACTGCCGATGAAGCAAAAGAGAACCAGTTTTGGGGTAACTGATCCTGATCGTCATATTTTTAACAAAAAGAGACGCTTTACATGCGTCTCTTTTTGTTAACTGTTGATTATAATAATGGAGGTTGGTTATAATAAAACTTTTCTTTTTTTACTAAGCCGTTTTCCCATTGCTGCACAGATATTTCCTGCCTGTGTATAATTTTATGATCTTCTTTATTGGTGATAACCATCAAATACTCACTAAAAACAACCCGATTCACATCATCAATAGCTTGTTTGGTTATTTCAACTACCAGGTCGAATTTTGCTAAAGCAGCCTTTTCGCGAATGATACACGCCTGTTTTCCTGCGCGGGGCGGGGTCTCATTTTCCTGAAGCTCCACATCATCGGCATAATATAATTCCATCGCTTTCACCGTTTCGTCATTGGTAATAAGCTGATTAAACGCCTCAACCTTATCTTTCAGAGGGCTCATAAATATTTTTTTACGCTGGTATTTTCAGATAGCAGCAATTTTATATTTTGCTTCGTGCAGTATAGGAAAATTACAGGAGTTGGCAATAAAACACATTTTATTGGCCTCTTTGTGCAACTCATTGGCCTTGTCAATCAGGGATTCATCGCTGAGGGTAATAACCGGACTTAACAAGATTAGTGTAAAACAACCACTGCCGTTATTATTCTCCAGCATTACACCTTCGGCTGTATCTTCATAGGCTGTTACTACAATGCCGGCTGTAGTGCAAAGGTGCAGGTACCACAGCATATGGCATGAGGAAACTGATGCTACCAACAGATCCTCAGGGCTGTACCTTGACTTGTCGCCGCGAAAGTTTGGGTCTGATGAACCTAAAATAGAATGCTTACCCTCAACATTAATGTCGTGACTTCGTTCATACCCCCGGTAGTCTTTTGTTCCCTCGCCTGTGTTACCAGTCCAGGTGACGTTTGTTTGATAATGATGATTTTTCATAGATGTAATTTTAAAAAAGGCTTAGCCAGCCCAAAACCCGATTCCTGCTATTGTTTTTTAATATAGTTATACCCTGTAAACAGCATATAAAACCCATAAGTGCTGGTGGCTAATGCTACCCCAATACCCAAAATAGTTAGTGTAAATGTTTGAGAATAATTTTTGCCTGCTGTCATAAAAATGCTGCCTATGGCCACAAGGCAGGTCCAGGTGGCTATGTAGTAATCAACTTTCCTGTCAAATACTTTTGCCATAGGATAAAAATGCAATCCAATTATTAAAGCAATAGCAGACAAAGTATATTGTGGAAGCCCAATAAGCACCAGTATAACCGAAACCACCGGTATAGCGGTCCCTTCAATGCCAAAAATAATCCCGAACCATTTAGTCATATTTTTTCCTTCGGCCACATCACTTTCACTGGTAAACTTTGGGAACCTGTTAGCAGCCAGAAATATAGCAATGCCATACACCACAAACAGCAAGCTGAACGTAGAAAACATAATTAATACAATATGATGATCATGCTTTTGTAAACCACCCTGCGCTATCTCTGTCCACATCATGGTAAAAAGGGCCATCATCAGTAAGCCCCCGCCAATACTACGAATGGCGACTCTTGGTAAAATTTGTACTTTAGCAGTCATTGTTTTTGATCTTTAATAGTAGTTATTTAATTCAGGATGATCCTGATGTATCTACCTGTTGGTTACAAGATTACAGTCATTATACCTTAAGAAATTGTATAAAACCAAACAGTTAAATAATATTGCAAGCAATATTTAAATCCACTAAAACTTATTTTTCAGCCTCAATATGACTCAGGTTTTGAATTTTTCCCGCACCAAACGACCAGTTTTCCTTACCGCCATTCTCTACCAGGATAATGATCACATCATTAATTAAAACCGAAGTTTCGGCGGCTATCTTACTGGCAATAGAAGCATATAACTTTTCCTTTTGCTCATAACTACGACCCGAGCCTGCCGTTATTTGTACATAAACCATATTACCGGTGTGCGCTATTCCTAAATAGTTTTCAGGATAATAAAGCTGCGCGGTATCCAGTTCTTCAATAACATGGAAGTAGTCATCCGGGGGGACATTAAACTCCGTCATTAAGGATTGATGGACCGCTTTTGATATTTTGTCCTTCGCATCTGATGGCAATGTTTTTAACAAACTTATTCGTACAAAAGGCATGAAACTAAATTAGTGGATAATTATTTACTAACTTAATTTTGATAAGATTTTTAGCATTTTGTTACTTATTAATGACAAAATTTTACTGACTCAGGGGCGATAATCACCTTTGCGGGCTGTTTGCGTCGCTATCTGTTTAAACGTATAATTCAGCTATTATTTGATGCTTCAAACTTACGCGGGCAACATCAGTAAACAACCACCATTTCACGACAGATCATTATCACATCGCGACAGACAATATTTAATAAGGTTTTAATAAAATTCCGGGTAAATTTTAAGGCTTTTAGCCTGCCGTTCATCGTGCCCAAAAATTGCCAGCGCGTTGTATTGGTTGGCAATAGCTTTTATTTTATTCAAGGATGCAGTAGCCAATTCAGCGTCGGGGGCAAAATAAGGTACGTTGTTTTTAAAGATGCCCTCTGTTAGCGCGGCATCAATGCAAAGCAATACATAACCAGAGTTTACCGTATTGATCAATACAGATTGATGCCCGGGTGAGTGCCCGGGTGTATAGATGAGTTTAATATTATCGCAAAGCTGGTAATCGCCATCAATTACCTGGTAGTTGAGGTCTTTTAAGCGACATTCGGCAGGTGAGTAAGTTTCGTCATCCAAAACTGTTAGCTCACTTTGCTGCACCAGGATGGGAGTTCCCTTGAAATATTTATGCCCACCGGAATGATCGCTATGAAAATGGGTTGAAATTACAAGTTTAATATCCTCCGGTTTGTAACCGGCACTTTCAAGCAGATCGGGTATGCGATGCTCATTATTCATGTATGGATATAACAACCCTTCCAGCGGGCTGCCGTCATAGTAGTTTGGGTTGTTCAAGCAAACTTCGGCAAAACCCGTATCGATCAGAATTGGGCCATCGCTGGTATCCAATAAATAAATACAAAGCGGCGAATGTATCATCTGTGGATTATCGGATCCCAGATCGGTATTAAAGAAAAACGCTCTGAGCATTCCATGGCCTGCCGGCAGTATATAAAGTTTATTTACTACAAGTTGCTTATTCATGCCCTGTTTTAAAATTTGAATAGAACTTTGCCCTCCTTTTTACTTTCGGCTGCTGTTTTTGTAGCCTCCTTATATTCATCAAGCGGATAGCTTGCAGCAACTTCCATTTTAAATTCAGGATCGCCTATAATTTTTATGAGCGATTGAATGATCTCAGCTTTCTGTCCATCAGTTTTGCTTTGCAAATAACTCCGGAGACCAAAACCGCTTATTGATATATTTTTATAAACCACATCTGAATTATAAAGCTGCATAGGGTTTGGACTTAACCTGCTATAAATGATCAGCTTGCCATTAGCTTGCAGGCATTTTATCACACTGGTACCAGTTTCGCCGCCTACAGCATCCAATGCTACATTAACGCCCAGGCCGTTGGTTATTTGCTGTACGCTTTCTATCAGGTCATGCTGGGTAACATTGATGACCTGAGCACCATAAGTGGTTAATGTTGCTGTGCTTTGCTCATGCCTTACGGCAGCTATTACATTGATATTACGCAACCTTGCCAATTGTATAATAAGTTTTGAAACCACTGAGTTACCGGCTGTTAGCAATAGCCAGTCGCCTGCTTTAACATCAGCACGCTCCAGCAGTCCCCACGCGGTCATAGGGTTCAGCGAAAACTGACTTGCTTTTTCTACCGGGAAATCAGGCGGCAATACCATCACATCATCTTTGGGTATAGCTGCATATTCGGCCCAGGTGTTTTTGCTAAAAAAAGAAACCAATGTGCCAACCGGCAGATCAACGCCTTCGCCAACGCTCTCAATAATACCGGCACCTTCCAGCCCGGCAATTTGCGGAAACTCGGGTTTAAAACGATAGGTACCGCTGATGAAGAAAAAATCTGCCGGGTTTATGGTATTACTCAGCAGTTTTACAATTACCTGGTTTGCTTTTGGTGTTGGTTTATCAAATTGTTTTACTGATAATACACTTTGGGCATCCCCTGTTTGTTCAAAATATATAGCTTTCATTACAAGTTGGTCATTTTCAATGAGGCGTCATTGTACCGGTTACCGGTATCGGGATATTTTAATAAAAGAGCGCTGATATCCTGCAGATCGGCTGCTGATAACTTTACATCAGCCGCCCCGGCGTTTTCCTGCAGGTATTTGCGTTTCTTGGTACCTGGTATAGGTATAATATCATCACCTTGTGCCAGTACCCAGGCTAAAGCCAACTGCGCCGGAGTTATATTTTTTTGCTGTGCTATACCGGCAAAGGCATCTGCTAATTTTTGGTTGTTGTCCCAATTATCATCACTAAAACGGGGCAACATTCTGCGGAAATCATCGGCAGCAAGTGCATCCTTACTTACGGTGTTGGTTACTAAACCACGCGCCAGCGGGCTATAAGGTACCAATGAAATGTTCAGCTCGCGCAGAACAGGCAGTATTTCCCCCTCTACATCGCGGGTTAGTAATGAGTACTCACTTTGCAGGGCAGCAATTGGATGAACCGCGTGTGCCTTGCGGATACTTGCAGCCGAAGCTTCTGACAAACCAAGATAACGCACCTTACCTTCCTTTACCAATTCAGCCATGGCGCCAACCATATCCTCAACCGGTACGTTAGGATCAATACGGTGTGCATAGTAAAGKTCAATAGTATCAATGCCTAAGCGTTTCAGGCTTTTTTCAACAGCATTTTTAATATGAGCCGGTGATCCGTCAAAGTAAACATTTGATGTACCACTGCCCATATAAGGAGCATTTTCGTCATGTACCCTAAAACCAAACTTGGTAGCAATAAATACTTTATCGCGATTGGTTTTGAGCACTTTTGCTATCAGCTCTTCATTTTTACCATTGGCATACATATCGGCAGTATCCCAAAAGTTAATACCCAGATCAAGCGCCAGGTTAAGAGTGGCTATTGATTCGTCATTATCAACCGGGCCATAAGCAAAGCTCATTCCCATGCAGCCCAGGCCAATGGCCGATAGCTTTTCGCCGGTGTTTCCTAAATTTCTGTATTCCATAGGTTTTTGTTTTTTCTTATACAAATATATAGCCGCTAAAGCCCAGGGCGATTATACTTATCAAACCGAAAATTATAAAATTCAAACAATTAAGCCCGAAAGGCTTTAGGATTAAGCGCGGTTTGCTTTTTAAAAAAATTATTAAAATAGGCAGGATATTCAAAACCCAGGCTATAGGCAATATCAGCAATGTTCCAGTCGGTGTACCTGAGCAAGGCCTTTGCTTCTTTTGCTACACGTTCGGCAATGTGCATACTGGTGGTTTTGCCCGTAATTTCTTTTACAGCGCGGTTAAGGTGATTAACATGAACCGATAAGCGGCTGGCATAATCGGCAGCGGTTTTCAGTTTCAGCGCATAGTTTGGTGAATCGATGGGGAACTGGCGCTCCAGCAGCTCCATAAATAAAGTCGCTATGCGCGATGATGCATTACCGTGTTTAAAAAAGCTATCTGCCGGTTTTAATTTAAGGGCCTCATGTACAATAAGGTTAACATAATTACGCAGCAGATCATACTTATATATATAATCAGAGTCAATCTCGTCAAGCATTTTGCAAAACAAATCGCTGATGGTTTTCACCTGTTCATCATTCACAAAATAAACCGGGCTACCCCCTACTTTAAACAATGGCGAGTCGATAAAACTTTCATTACGGTTGTTACTGCTGATAAAATCTTCAGTAAACAGGCAAAAGTAGCCTGTTTGTTTCACCGGGGCGGCTTCCCATGAGTATGGAATATTAGGATTCGAAAAAACAAGCGCGCATCTATCAAAAGTGATCCCCTTATCGGCATAGTACAATGTACCGCCACCAATACTAAGCGATATCTTATAAAAATCGCGACGATGATAGCTGGTTACGTTATGGCAAATTTCGCCACGGGGATACACGTTAAAATGCCCGGCATTCTGATTGTTGCCTCCTACAGGCACCATCTTCATGTCAGGATGCCCTTCGTAAAATTCCTGAAGTGTTTCGGTTGGTTGCATGATCAAAGCTATGAAATTCAAATAACCGCATAAAGTGCCGACATGCGATATGCGGCTATCACCATAATCTTTTACATTAAGATTGCAGCTTGCTCAGCCTGGCTTTAGCCTGTTGTGGCAGCGCGGTGTTACCGCTTTGTCTATCGTAATTTAACCTGAGGTAGGTAATTAACCAGGTATCGTTTTGCTTCACCAATTTGGTTTGATAATTTCCTAAAATTGTCCAAACCTCATCCCCTATAAAATGATCGGCTTTGCCTATATAGTCAACATCGGCTTCATTCCCGTGGATCTTTACCCTAAACTCCGACAGCTGGTGATCGGTTTTATCAAAGCCGGGTAAAAAAGATTCCCAGGCATCTGTTATTTGCGCTGGTGTTTGCATACCAGGCTCTATTCCTGTCATTGATTGATAATCAAGCAAAACGTTGTCAGCCATTACGTTTCGCACCTTTTGCCAATCGCGTTCATCAGCCCCTTTAAATAAATCGGTAACTGCTTGTATTATTTTGTGGCCTTCCATACTCTTTAGATATTAAAATTGCGAATTTGTTTCAAATCAATGCTTGATAATTAAAAAAAAGCATTTTTAAGGCTATTCTATGTTCTTAATGAGCAACAACTGATCATTTATTGCCTGTAGTTTTGGTTGTTTGTAGATTTAGATAAAAATAAATAAAAGCTATCCATGTAAAAAGTCAAAGACAAGAATGCCTGCACCCACAAACCCTAATTTTATTATCGATTCAGTGATGCATAATGACATACCTGCTTATAGGTTTAACAGGTAAAAATTCATTATTTTAGTTTGAACAAACTCTTGTTTCCGCCGGATTGTCAACAACGCAGTTAATAGGCAAACTGTCAGCTTTGGGATTGCTTTCGAACAAAATTAACAATAATCCATTAAAAACCATTAAATAAGTAACAAAACCCTTCAACTTAAAAATACTCTTCGGCCGCTTTAAAGTTTTTAAATGTTTAGCTATCGGCTTTTATAAAATGCTGCACTTTTATGGGTTAAGTTTTTCAAATTATAATTTACCGCCAGCTTTTAAAATACTGTATATTGGGCTATCAATAGTTCCAATCAATTAAAATTACCGCGGTCTGTCCAATTTCATAAAATATGATCGTCATACCGTTTTAATCACTAAAATTTAAACAACATGAACGAATTTCTATTGATCTTCAGAAGAAACTTTACTCCCGGCGAAGCACAGCCTTCGCCTGAGCAATTGCAAGCCATGATGAAAGACTGGCAAGACTGGATGGGCAGTATTGCCGCGCAAAACAAGTTAGTTAGTCCCGGCAACCGCCTTGATCCGGATGGCCAGGTAGTAAAACCCGGTGGCGTTATTACCAATGGCCCTTATGTTGAGATCAAGGAAGCCATTGGTGGTTATATTATTATTCGCGCGGCCTCCATAAATGAGGCGTCAGAAATATCAAAGGGCTGCCCTATACTGCGCATTGGCGGCAATGTTGAAGTACGCAATATTATACCTATGGAAATGTAAATAATTTAGCCCCCTTCAAATAAGGGGGCATTTATTAACCACAATGAACAATAATGAACTGCTACCGCATTTATTTCGTACCGAATACCATAAGATAACATCGGTACTGTACCGGCATTTTGGTTTTGAGCACCCCGAAGTTGCGGAGGATATTGCCAGCGATACCTTTTTAATCGCGGCCGAAACCTGGGGACTTAAAGGATTGCCCGAAAACCCGGTAGCATGGCTGTATACCGTAGCCCGTAACAGGGCTAAGGATTATTTACGACGCAATAAACTATTTGAGCAAAAGATTTCGCCCACCTTGCAGGCTGATCATGACGGTTGGGAAGAAATGGTGATCGATCTGTCTGACGCGCATATCAGGGATAGCCAGTTACAGCTGATGTTTGCCATTTGCCAGCCTATCCTAACCCCCGAAGCGCAGATTGGCCTGGCACTCCGCATACTTTGCGGATTTGGGATAGATGAAATTGCGGATGCCTTTTTATCCAATAAAGAAACCATCAACAAGCGTTTATTCCGCGCCAAAGAAAAATTACGAGAGCAGCAGGTAAAGATCGAGTTTCCGCCTGAAGCCGAGATCGGCACCAGGATACAAGCAGTTTTAACAACCCTGTACCTGTTATTTAATGAGGGGTATTATTCATGCAATAAGGATACCACCCTGCGTAAGGACCTGTGTTTGGAAGCCATGCGCCTTACCTATTTACTTGTTGAAAACGAGAGCACCAACCTACCCGATGCTAATGCCCTCATCGCGCTGATGTGTTTCCATGCCTCGCGCTTTGACGCACGTACAGATGATAACGGCGAAATGATACGTTATGATGAACAGGATACCAATTTGTGGAACGATGAGCTGATATCAAGAGGGAACCACTACCTGAACCTGGCATCAAAAGGAAAGGTAAATAAATATCACCTGGAGGCAGCCATCGCTTATTGGCACACCATTAAAACCGATTCCATTAAAAAGTGGGAAAGTATATTGCAGTTATATAACCGTTTGCTGCAAATTGCTTACTCGCCCATTGCCGCACTTAACCGCACTTATTCCCTTTACAAAGCCAGGGGGAAACAAGAAGCCATTGCCGAAGCCGAAAAACTGCAGCTTAACGGCAATCATTTATACCATGTATTATTAGGACATTTGTACACCGGTGTTGATCAGCAAACGGCCATCCGGCATTTGCAAACCGCGCTGAAACTGGCCAAAACCACCACCGAAAAAACCCGGATACAAAAGGACCTGGAAAAACTGGTGTAAATAAATTTTATATTAGTGAACGTGTTTAGTAATTGAATACAAAATCAATCAAAAACCATGTCATTTCGACGAGCCAGGAAGGGATTAGCATAGGGGGCGAGGAGAAATGACACATATTTTTAATAAAAGAGATTTAATACCACTATGGCATACGATGAATTATTAGCTAACCGGGTACGTGAGGCACTGAGCGAGCAACCGGTGGTTGAAGAAGTAAAAATGTTTCAGGGAATGTGTTTTATGGTTAATGATAAAATGTGTATCTGCCTGCGCGATCAGGGCCTCTTATGCCGCATTGGCAGCGAACAGTCGGCTATAGAATTGGAAAAGGACAATTGCCGGCAAATGGTACATGGCGGCAGGGTAATGAAGGATTTTGTATATGTAGATATAGAAAATCTGCAAACAACTAAAGACTTTGACCATTGGATAAACCTTTCCCTGCAGTTTAATAAAGTGGCAAAATCATCTAAAAAGAAGAAGAGTTAAAGTTTGTGTTAATAATTGTTTTAAAAACAATTATATTGCAACTGGCTCTTTACTTGTCATTTCAACACCATTAATGAGCCCAATTTAGCCTGAATACCCCTATTTATTTTTTTTTTGATATTTCTTTTATTTATACTTACATCAATTGTTATTTTATATTTGCTTTTGTACCAAAATTTTTATTAAATAAAATGCTCAAATACTCTAAACAGACCAGGCTATTATTGGCTGTTGATTGCATAATTTTTGGATTTGACGGAGAAGTTTTAAAGCTATTACTGATCAAGAGGGGTTTCCAACCCGAAAAAGGGAACTGGAGCCTGATGGGTGGCTTTGTACAGAATGATGAAAGTCTTGATCAGGCAGCCAACCGTATCCTTAAACAGCTAACCGGTCTTGAGGGTGTTTACCTGGAGCAACTATACACTTTTGGCGATCCCCAGCGCGACCCTATGGAGCGTACGGTTTCTGTAGCTTATTTTGCATTGATCGATATTCAAAAGTATGAAACACAGATCAGTTCAGATTATCATGCCGAATGGTTCCAGCTTAAACGCACACCCAAACTGATATTTGACCAGCAGGAAATGCTGGAGCAGGCACGCAAACGTATCCGTTATAAAGCGGCCATGCACCCTATCCTATTTGAACTTTTACCTACAAAATTTACTATCCCCCAGTTGCAAACCCTGTACGAATGCGTTTTTAATACCACCATCGATAAACGTAATTTTAGTAAAAGGGTATTGGCTACCGGTTTGCTTATTAAACTGGCCGATAAAGACAAGGCCGGCTCAAAACGCGGCGCGTATTATTACCAACTTAATATGCAAAATTATTACGCCAAATTCCAGGCCTTCATGAACTTTATTCCTAATCCGGATACCCTGTAATTTCCACCTTTTATAGCATGTCTTTTTCTTTTTTGAAATATTTTTCATAAAAAATTGTTTTTTATAAAAAAATAAGTGTTCTTTTGACAATCATTATAAACTTTTATGAGCAAGGACCAATTTGTGATTGGGGTAGACTACGGATCAGATTCTGTGCGCTCCGTTATTGTTAACGCTTTAAACGGTGAAGAAATAGCCTCGTCGGTGTATGAATATCCACGCTGGCGCGACGGTTTATTTTGCGAACCGGCCGCAAATCAATTCAGGCAGCACCCGCAGGATTATATAGATGGGCTTGAGGCCACTATTAAAGATTGTATTGCCCAGGCCGGCGCTGATGTTGCGGCAGCTGTTAAGGGGCTATCGGTTGATACTACAGGTTCTACCCCGGTAGCGGTTGACCATACCGGTACACCGTTGGCTTTAACACCAGGCTTTGAAAACAACCCCAACGCCATGTTTGTGCTTTGGAAAGACCATACCTCTGTTAAAGAAGCCGCCGAAATCAACGCACATGCTGCTTTGTTTGATATCAATTACCTGCAGTATGTAGGTGGCATATATTCGTCGGAGTGGTTTTGGGCCAAGCTGCTGCATGTTTTGCGGGCTGATGAAGCGGTGAGAGCCGCGGCTGCATCATGGGTTGAACATTGCGATTGGGTACCTTTCCTGCTAACCGGTGGTACTGATATTACCGCCATGAAACGCGGGCGCTGCTCTGCCGGGCACAAAGCCCTCTGGGCCGAGGAATTTGATGGTTTACCACCCGATGATTTCTTTTCTTCCCTTGACCCTCTATTAAAAGGTTTTACCCATAAACTATATAAAGATACCTATACTGCCGATGAAGCCGCAGGCACAATAAGTGCCGAATGGGCACAGCGTTTGGGCCTGCCTGCCGATGTGGTAGTAGGCACCGGTGCTTTTGATGCGCACATGGGCGCCGTGGGCGGGCAAATTGAGCCTTACCATTTAAGCAAAGTAATGGGCACTTCAACCTGCGATATTTTGGTTGCGCCTACTGCTGGTATGCAGGGTAAGCTGGTTCGCGGTATTTGCGGACAGGTAAATGGATCGGTTATTCCCGGAATGGTTGGTTTAGAGGCCGGGCAATCGGCATTTGGCGATACCTATGCCTGGTTCAAAAACATTGTTTCGTGGCCTGTAAATAATTTACTGTCCCAATCAAAGGTGATTGACGCGGCTACAGCCAAAGCCTTAAAAGCTGAGCTATCTGATCTCATTATACCTGAGCTAAGCAGGCAGGCGGCTTTGCTTCCTATTGATGAAGCTAACGAACTGGCCGTCGACTGGTTTAACGGCCGCCGAACCCCTGATGCCAACCAGGAGCTTAAGGGTGCTATAACCGGCCTTAGTTTAGGCAGCGATGCTCCACGGGTTTTCCGTGCTTTGGCCGAGGCTACCTGCTTTGGGGCCAAAAGTATTGTTGATCGCTTTATAAGCGAAGGCATCCCGGTAAAAGGGATCATCGGTATTGGTGGGGTGGCCAAAAAATCACCTTTTGTAATGCAAATGATGGCCGATGTTTTGGGTATGCCTATCCGCATTCACCAGTTTAAACATACCTGCGCTTTAGGAGCAGCCATGTTTGCCGCCGTAGTAGCAGGCATTTATCCTACGGTTGAAGAGGCTATGGCCGCTATGGGCCGTGGGTTTGATCAGGAATATTATCCTAATAATGACCTTAAAGAGGTTTACAATAAGCGATACGATCAATATAAAAACCTGGGCGAATTTGTAGCCGGGCAAGTAGTAAAGGCTTCGGCCGAACTTCAAAATATTTAATGCAATGAGCAAGTATCAACATATAAAACAAACCGCCTACGAGGCCAACATGCAGTTGCCAAAGCTGGGCCTGGTGCTGTTCACCTTTGGCAACGTTAGCGCGGCCGACCGAGAGCTGGGTGTTTTTGCTATTAAACCAAGTGGTGTACCTTATGATGAGTTAACACCCGAAAAAATGGTGATCGTAGATTTTAACGGGAAAACCATTGAAGGCGATCTACGCCCATCGTCAGATACATTAACCCACGCGGTGCTTTATAAATGCTGGGAGCATATTAATGGTATTGTGCATACACACTCTACCTATGCTACCGCCTGGGCGCAGTCGCAACGTAGCATTCCCATTTTTGGTACCACCCATGCCGATCACTTAACCACCGATATTCCTTGCGCTCCCCCTATGGACGATAAAATGATATCGGGCGACTACGAGTACCAAACCGGTTATCAGATCATGGATTGTTTTAAGGATAAGGGGATAGATTATCGTGAGGTTGAGATGGTTTTAGTAGGTAACCACGCTCCTTTTACGTGGGGTAAAACCGCCGAAAAAGCAGTATACAACAGCGCTGTTTTAGAGGCTGTCGCTCAAATGGCTTACCTCACCGAACAGATCAATAACAGCGCGCCGAGGTTAAAGGATTCGCTCATTAAAAAGCACTACGAACGCAAGCACGGGCCCGATTCTTATTATGGTCAATAATTAACAACTGATCACATGAAATTACGCTATCTGATATTATTTGCTGCCTGCATCATTTTAAGCATTAAGGCATCTGCCCAAACCTCTGCTGTAGCCGAAACCCCGCCTATGGGCTGGAACAGTTATAACTGTTTTGGCTCGGCTGTACATGAAGATGAGGTTAAGGCCAACACCGACTACATGGCCAAATATTTAAAACCCTTTGGCTGGCAATACATCGTAGTTGATTTTTTATGGTCATACGATAATCCGCCGGGCAGCAACATCGGCAACCCTTTTCAGTTACGATTACAGGATGGCTCATACTTACCCTGGCTCACCATGGATAAATGGGGCAGGTTAACGCCTCAGCCCAATAAATTCCCATCAGCATTTGGTGGTAACGGCTTTAAACCACTTGGTGATTACATTCATGCTCAGGGATTAAAATTTGGCATCCATGTAATGCGCGGTATCCCGAGGCAGGCGGTGTGGGCAAAGTCGCCCATAAAAGGCACCAACGGCATTACTGCCGATATGGTTGCTGATACCAACTCCAAATGCCCGTGGATGAACCACATGTATGGGCTGGATATGAAAAAACCGGGCGCACAGGAATACCTGAACTCACTATTGGAGCTATACGCTTCATGGGGTGTTGATTTTATTAAGGTAGATGACCTTTCCCGCCCGTACAGCGCTGCCGAGGTTGAAGGCTACAAAAAAGCCATTGATCAGTGCGGCAGGCCGGTGGCGTTTAGTCTTTCGCCAGGCGAAACACCGCTTAGCCAGGCAGCCCATGCTACTCAATACGCCAATATGTGGCGCATGGCCGATGATTTTTGGGATAACTGGAAAGAAGTACTGCACATGTTTGATTATGCCAAAAGCTGGGAAGGCGTGGGCGGCCCCGGTCACTGGCCCGATTGTGATATGATCCAGATTGGCAAGCTATCAAAACGCGGTCCGGTTGGTGTGGAACGATACAGCCGCTTTACCGAAGATGAATTGTATACCCACATGACCTTCTGGAGTATCTATCGCTCGCCCCTGATGCTGGGCGGCAACCTGCCCGAAAACCGGGAGCTGGAACTAAGACTATTTACCAATGACGAAGTGCTTGCCACCAATCAAAAAGGCGAAAATCCCCGTCAGCTATATAAAAAGGACGGTGCTATGGCGTGGTACTCGCATGTTCAGGGCAGCAAAGATATTTATGTAGCGCTCTTCAATATCAGCGATAATCCGAAAAATGTAGCTATCGATTTTGCTTCAATAGGCTTAAAAGGAAAAGTAACCGTAAGGGACCTGTGGAAAAAGCAAAACATCGGTACATACAAAACAAAATATCAGCAAAATATCAATACACACGGCGCGGCCCTGTTCCGGCTGTCGTCCATAAATTAAAAACTAATCACTAAATCAATAATAATTTATAATGATCGACCTTAAAACATTTGAAGTTTGGTTCATTACCGGGAGCCAGGATCTGTACGGAGAAGAAACATTAAAGCTGGTGGCTGAACATTCGCAGCAAATAGCAGCAGGACTTGATGGCGCAGGGCAAATCCCGGTGCGTGTAGTTTACAAACCTGTTGTTAAAAGTACCGACGAGATATACACCACCCTGCAACAGGCTAACGTAGCCGAAAACTGTATCGGCATTATTACTTGGATGCATACATTTTCGCCGGCCAAAATGTGGATTCGTGGCTTAAGCATTCTTAAAAAACCGATGCTGCACCTGCACACCCAATTTAACCGTGATATTCCATGGAGCACTATCGATATGGATTTCATGAACCTGACCCAAAGCGCTCATGGCGACCGTGAGTTTGGTTTTATAGTGTCACGTATGCGCATTAACCGTAAAGTAGTGGTTGGCCATTGGCAGGACCCCGAGGTTTTGAACCAAATAGAAACCTGGACACGCGCTGCCGCAGGCTGGTACGATTGGCAAGGCGCCAAATTTGCCCGCTTTGGCGATAACATGCGCTTTGTAGCTGTTACCGATGGCGACAAGGTAGAAGCTGAATTGAAGTTTGGTTTCTCGGTAAACACTTATGGCATTGGCGATCTGGTTGCGGTGATCAATGCAGTAAGCGAAACAGACGTTAATGCACTGGTGGATGAATATGAAACCACTTATACCATGGCTGATGACTTGAAAAAAGGTGGTGCAAAACATTCATCAGTTTATGAAGCAGCCCGGATTGAGCTTGGTATGCGTAAATTTTTGAAAGATGGCGGCTTTAAAGGTTTCTCAGACACGTTTGAGGATCTGCATGGCATGGCTCAACTGCCCGGTATTGCTTCGCAGCGATTAATGGCCGATGGCTATGGTTTTGCCGGTGAGGGCGACTGGAAAACGGCTGCCCTGGTACGTGCTTTTAAAGTAATGGGCGCTGGCTTAAAAGGCGGTAACGCTTTTATGGAAGATTATACGTATCACTTTGATCCTAACAACGCGCTGGTATTAGGCTCGCACATGCTGGAAGTGGATTCATCATTGGCTAATGGCAAAGCATCGCTTGAGGTGCATCCTTTGGGTATTGGCGGCAAAGCCGATCCTGCCCGTCTGGTATTTAATGTGGCTGGCGGCCCCGCGCTTAACGCGTCTATTGTTGATATGGGTAACCGCTTCCGATTATTAATTAACGAGGTTGAAGCTGTTGAACCACAGCACGACCTGCCTAAGCTACCGGTAGCAAGGGTATTATGGAAACCTTACCCCGATATGAAAACCGGCTGCGCCGCGTGGATTTACGCGGGTGGAGCACACCATACCGCTTATAGTCAAAATTTGACCGCTGAGCACTTGCAGGATTTTGCGGATATGGCGGGGATAGAGTTTTTGCGTATTGGAAAAGAAACCCGTATTGACCAGTTCCGTAACGAGATACGCTGGAATGATGCGGCTTATAAATAGGCCTTACCCCAGCCCTCTCCAAAGGCTACTGTGTGTACACGTTTTTTTTAATAAAAGAAAAATGTCATTTCGATAGAGCAAGGGGGGAATAAGCGGGGCGGCGAAAGAGAAATCTTATGCGATGTGCTAAGCTGACATGCATAGTATGAAAAGTCGTATAAGATTTCTCACTATCGTTCGAAATGACAACGTTCTTTAATAGACGGGTCTTTTGAAGGTTTGCGTTAGGGATAGAAGCGGATACCGGCCTTGTGGTTAAGGCCCGGTCAGTATGAGCGGATAGCCCGGCCCGCAGGGAACGCCCTTGTTGGACAAAGGAGCAAGGACGAAGGACTTTAAGATAAAGGGCAAAAGATATGGGCATCGTGGAGAATAGATGCTTCACTGCGCTCAGGATGACAAAATATAACGTGTAATAAAGACAAAATAAACACCCAAACAAACAACCCGCGATGGGAAATAGGTTGTCTGTTTTGCTAACAATAAATTAAACTAATCAATTAAACCAAACATGAGCAAATTTTCAACCATTGATTATGTCATATTCGTGATCTACTTTATAGTAGTATCAGGTTATGGCTATTGGATACATAGCCGCAAAAAAAAGACCAGCGTATCGGGCAGTCATGATTTCTTTCTTGCCGAAGGCTCGCTTACCTGGTGGGCAATTGGCGCATCACTTATCGCCTCTAACATTTCTGCTGAACAATTTATTGGTACCAGCGGACAGGGCTTTGCTGTTGGTTTGGCAGTTGCAGCCTATGAATGGGTGGCTGCTATCGCGCTTATCATTGTGGCGGTTTGGTTTATCCCCGTGTATCTTAAAAACAAGATCTTTACCATGCCGCAGTTTCTGCATACCCGGTATAACGAAACGGTGAGCTTTGTGATGGCCATTTTCTGGCTGTTTCTTTATGTTTTTGTAAACCTTACCTCTATACTTTACCTTGGGGCACTGGCCATTAATAACCTGGCAGGTGGCGGTTACCTGCACGAGATCATTATCGCGCTGTCTATTTTTGCCTTGTTCATTACGCTGGGCGGTATGAAGGTTATTGGCTTTACTGATGTTATACAGGTATTGGTATTGGTTGTAGGCGGTTTGGCTACTACATATATAGCACTTACTTTGGTGAGTGAACATTTTGGCCTGGGTAAAGATGCTATGGCTGGTTTGCACGCCATGTTTAAAGACGCTCCGGATCACTTTAAAATGATGATGGAAAAACCAAAACCAGGCGCTCCGCAATCTGAGATCAACAAATACCTGGCGTTGCCGGGGATAGCTATGTATTTTGCAGGCCAATGGATTGTGAACCTTAACTACTGGGGCTGTAACCAATACATTACTCAAAGAGCTTTGGGTTCTGATTTAAAAACGGCCCGCACCGGGATCCTGTTTGCAGGCCTGATGAAACTGGCTATGCCGATCATTGTGGTTTTACCTGGTATTGCTGCTTATGTATTATACAAAAATGGCGGCTTACAGCAAGAAATGTCATCGGGCGGGCATTTCAATTCAGATAACGCCTACTCGGCTATACTTGGCTTTTTGCCCACCGGGTTAAAAGGATTATCTGTTGCCGCCCTTACCGCTGCTATTGTGGCTTCACTTGCGGGTAAGGCTAATAGCATCTCTACTATTTTTACTTTAGATATCTATAAAAAACACATCAGCAAGGATGCCAGCGAAAAAAAGATGGTAATTGTAGGCAAGCTTACCATATTGGCTGCATTAGTATTCTCCATTATACTTACCTGGAAAGACCTTTTAGGCATAGGCGGCGAGGGTGGGTTCACCTTTATTCAAAAGTACACCGGTTTCATTAGTCCGGGGATATTTGCCATATTCATATTGGGATTTTTCTGGAAGCGTACAACAGGAGCAGCAGCCATCACCGGAATCATTACCGGCTTTGCCATGTCTGTATTGTTTAACAATTTTGCACCAAGGTTATTTGGGAACGAAACATTGCTGTATACAGCCTTCCCTAACGGGCATGGCGGTTATGAAATACCCTTCCTGATCTGTATGGGCCTATCATTCCTGTTCACCGTTATTGCCATAGTTTTGGTGAGCTTTGCCGGACCAAAAATCAATCCTAAAGCATTTGTGCTTGATAAAAGCATGTTCAAAGTTGAGCCTTCAACCCTGGCTTTGATCATAGTAACGCTGTTACTGCTTACCGCACTTTATGTAAAATTCTGGTAAATACCATATCATTGGCTAAACATTACTCACATACAGTGCTATTAGTCTAATAGCACTGTATGTTTTATCATGCTATCTGGTGAGCAGGGAATTTATAGTTCTAAAAGAAAAATTAAGCGTCTGCTTCTGAAATTAAGAATATTTCCTAATGGGTTAAATATTTTCTTTTAATATTAAATATTTTCTTTTAAGATTTGATAATCTGATATTTATAATCTAATTTTATATAGAGACATTTATATTAAGATTATTTACAACAAAAAAAGGCAACCGTTATGGCAGTAATAACAGCACAAGGCATTGCCACACCATTCGATAAGGATGGTGAATCTTATCCAGCTTCCGGATCCCGACTTCCTTCTCTTCGAAGCTTCCGACTTATATACCCGGTTAATGTGACCCAAAAGTACAAATGTCGAACTCTTTTATTGAATGCAAAGAAGATTGCAGCACTGAAATATAAGTAAATGAGCCTCATAAGTAAATGGGCCTCACCTACAGAATAATGTTCAAAATCAGATACATAGACTTTTTTTTCGATCAAAGCCATTCTGGTTACTGATACTATCTATAACTACCATATCATTGACAGTTGGATGCAATTTATGCAGCAATAAGCATGTCGATAATTCTTAAGAAAATATTAACAAATTCTTTCACCCTTTAAACTTTCAAAATGGAAAATTCAACTAAGCTCACATCCACCAGGTGGATATTGCTTGCAGGCATTTGCCTTCTTTTTCTTTCTGGCTGTAAAAAAGAAAAAGGACCAAAAGACGACCCCGGCCATCTAAATCAAACCAATACCTATTCATCGGAAGTGGCATTTAAATGGATTGATATGCAGCTTCGCTTGTTCCGTACTAACGCCACCCCAATAGGAGGATTGCCTCCGGCGCGTTATTTTACTTATAGTGCTATTGCATTGTATGAATCAGTAGTGCCGGGGATGCCTTCTTATCAGACTTTGTCCGGACAGCTAACAGGTATGCCCGCAATGCCTCAAACAACTCCAGGATTAGCATATCATTGGCCCACTTGTGCTAATGCAGCATTGGCTGCCATGAGCCGTAATTTTTTCCCTGGTACTTCTGCCGCCAATATATCGGCAATGGATTCATTGGAAAATAGCTTAAACAGTACTTACAAGGCTGAAGTGGGTAATGATAAGTTTCAACGCTCGGTACAATTTGGAAAATCAATTGCCCAATTAATTTTTGATTGGTCAAAAACTGATGGATCAGCAGATGCGAATGCACCTTATACTCCGCCTGTTGGTCCGGGTTTGTGGGTTCCAACGCCCCCTGCATTAGCAGCACCTTTCGGGCCTTATTGGGGGAATAACCGGCTAATGGTACAAGGTAGTTTAGATGGAAGTACACCCATTGCACCGCCTGTTTATTCAACAGATCCGTCTTCAGATTATTATAAAATGGTAAAAGAAGTCTATGATATTTCTCAAACGCTTACCCCCGAGCAAACTGCGATAGCGTTATACTACCGCGATAACCCCGGTTTTGGCGGAGGCCACTATCTTTCCATTTTACGCCAGGTATTGCAGCAGGAAAATCCACAACTGGATTTTACCGCTATGGCTTTTGCCAAAGTAAGCATTGGTATTGTGGATGCAGGCATTGGTTGTTGGAAAATTAAGTATCAATATAACCAGGAACGTCCAATAACCTATATAAGAGGCGTGTTGGGCTATTCAACATGGAATTCGTTGTTTCCCGCACCAAATTTTCCTGATTTCACTTCTGCTCATAGTGCCATTGCAGGAGTTTTTTCAGCGATCCTTACAGATTTGTTTGGGAACAATTATCATTTTACCGATCACTCTTACGATTACTTGGGTATGGCCCCGCGACCATATGATTCTTTTGATGCTTTAGCGCAAGAAATCGGCGCTGCCAGGCTATATGCAGGTATCCATTACCGTATTTCTTGCGAAAGAGGTGTGAAAGTAGGGGGGATAATTGGACAGAATATTAATAACAAGTTGAAGTTTAAGAAGTGAATAAATGAAATTGGTTAAATGAGTGATGCATATTTGTAGTGCCTTACTCAACCAGCCTTTTAGTAAAAAAAAGCCTTCCAACTTACATTGAAAGGCTTTTTTGGTGATCGAGGATGGACATTCCGGAGCCGTGAACAAACGATTGTTTTGGTGCTCTGAGAGCAGTTTTTGATTTTTCATTTTATGTATTTTGGGGTGTTTTTGGCAGAGCTTTGGCAGAGTTTTTTGAGAAAAAATTGCTAAAAATCGCCGTTTTAAATACTCTAAAGAGGTTTTTAAGGGCACATTGAAATTCTATTTTTATAAAAAAAAGTGTTTTTCTCAATTTCCATTCATTTTTTGATGATTTTTTAGCGAAAATTTTCCTTAGTAAAGGACCTTTTTGTTAATGCTTTAATCTCAAAAAGGAAGGCAACATAAAACTTTCAGATGATGTGTATTAGGTAAGCTATTGTGCTAATATGTGCAAAATCTATGTTTTTGCACTCGGTCTGTTCCTAATCGCGGCACGGCAAAGCGGTGGCCATTTAAATGCAAGGTTCGATTCCCTACGGGACTACCCTTTCTAATGGAGTGCCTATCGAAATAGTGAGCAAAATGCCGGCCCCTTGATATCCTTTTTTCAAAGACGTCCTTGGCATACAGCCACAGACCATCGTAAAAACATTTTTGCTATTTGATTGGATTTCGTACTGCCTTTGGGTACGAATTCAAGGGCTTTTCCTTTAACTAAACGGGGTATTGTGTAGGGGACTTCTGCGCTTTCCATGCCGCTGAAATTGGCATGTTGTGGCAGAGTTTTGGCATAATTAGTACCTGGTGTGTTTCTAAACAACTGAATACCAGGTACATTAAATGTCTTATGTGGAGAATATCGGAGTCGAACCGATGACCTCTTGCATGCCATGCAAGCGCTCTAGCCAGCTGAGCTAATCCCCCGGATTGGGTTGCAAATATATTATATTATGCAATAAAATGAAACCCCTGAATGATTATTTTTCTTATCGCCCTTCACTGCCGGTATTTAACCCAAAGCTGTTTTAAAACAGGTAAGCACTTAATCGCGAAACTTAGTATAAAAAGGTATTAGTTTTGGAATACACGGGATTAAAACAAAACCCTTTAAAACAAGTAAAGCCCCTGATGGGCAGGGGCCTTTACTAACCAATTATAAACCTAAATTATGAGAAGAAGAAGA